>DASQLL010000001.1:0-6123 GCA_035630035.1 Pyrinomonadaceae bacterium
AAAGCGTAAGTGATTCGTCAACGAGCATTGAAAAGTGAAGGCCGCCGGGCGAGGCTTCGTTGCCTTCTGCGTCCGGCGGCCTTTGTGCCTTCGTGGTCACGTCCCGTTCGTCGTCTCAGACTTCGAGCGGCGAGTCCTCGAACGGAAGGTCTACTTGCGCGGGTCGCTCGCGGCTCACCGCGTAGGCGCGCATCACGAGCGAGAGAATCAGGAACGAGATTGCAATCCAGAAGATCGCCCAGAAGATCGAAGGAATGCCCGTGAGTAGTTCCATGTTCCCCGCGTCGGTTCGCGCGTCCGAGCCGAGCGAGAGTGAGAAGAGGTCGCGCAAGTTGAAGAGCGCGTTCAGGACGCACTGCACCGCGAGGAAGCTGACGAGAAAGTTGCGCGCGCGCGCGGGTGCGAACTTCGCGGCGGCGAGCAGCCCCGTCGTGATGACCGCGCCCGCGACGACCGTGAAGGGGCTGAACGAAAGGTTCGTGAGCGGCACGAAGAATCCGAAGACCGCCGTCAGCCCCGCGATGACCACAGCCGAGCCGAGCAGCACGACCTGCGCCTTGACGCGAAACCGCACGAGCATGAGCAGAAGCGCGCCGAAACTTATCGCGCCTAAGTACCCCGCGCTCGAAATCAGCATGCGCGAGAAGAAACTGCCCTCCGCCGGCAGAAGCGTCTCGGTCAGCCCGCTCGTGTCGAGCGAAACGCTGAGGCTCTGCACGGAGTTGCCCGTCAGGACGGCTGCGAGCGCGTGCCCGCCCTCATGTATGAACGTGACGAAGAGCTGGAAGGGGTAGGTCAGAACCCACGCGAATGGGACGTACCAGAGGACGAGGCTGAGCGCGGTCGCCGCGAGAAGGGCTTTGACCTGCGGGCGCGCGTCGTGTGCGATCTGTAATTTCATTTGTAAGTCTCCGCTCCGGGCGTGTTTGGCTTTCACGTCAACTGATACGACATTCTACTCCGAGGCGTTCGGGGAAAGAAAGGGCCGCGACCGCCTCGCGGAAGGCAAGAGGCAAGAGGCAAAAGGCAAAAGGCAAAAGTGAAGACGGCCTGCCGCGCCGGGCATTGTCTTTCATTTTTGCCTTTTGCCTTTTGCCTCTTGCCTTTTGCCTTTCCAATCCCCCGACTTGCCGCCCGTCTTCTCTTCAAGCCGCACGTCCGTTATGGTGATGCCCTTCTCGACGGCCTTGCACATGTCGTAGACGGTGAGCGCGGCGACCGAGGCGGCTGTCAGCGCCTCCATCTCGACGCCGGTCTGCGCGCTGGTCGCTGCCTCGGCTTCGATGTAGACGCCGAAGTCCCGCGTTTCGGCGCGCACCTCTACGTGCGTAAGTGGGAGCGGGTGGCACAAAGGGATTAGCTCGGAGGTGCGCTTGGCGGCCATTATCCCTGCGATGCGCGCCGTCTCAAGCGGGTCGCCTTTGGGCGTTCGGTGCGCGCGCACGGCCTCGACTGTCTCCGGCGACATCAGCACGCGCGCCGACGCGACTGCACGCCGCGCGGTCTGAGGCTTCGCGCTAGTGTCCACCATTTTCACGCGCCCCTCTTCGTCCATGTGTGTCAGTTCGCTCATCGCCGGAGAGTAAAGCTTAAAGTGCGTGGCCGGGGCAAGCTCGCGGCGTCGCGCTTCTTCGCGGTGTGTCAAGTTTCTCGTGAGCAAGTCTGTCGAAAGTGTGGCCGAAAATTTTTTCGCGAACAGACAATCCGCTCCGCGG
The DNA here is from genome assembly GCA_035630035.1 of Pyrinomonadaceae bacterium. Lineage (GTDB taxonomy): Bacteria > Acidobacteriota > Blastocatellia > Pyrinomonadales > Pyrinomonadaceae > QHXN01. The sequence goes on from DASQLL010000001.1 coordinate 1,716, forward strand.
TCGTGCGCCGTATTTTCGGCAAGTTCGACATTCAGAAACTAGAAAGGTAAAGGGACATGAAAAAATTATTGTTGGCTATGGTCATGGCGTGCGTCGGTCTCGGCGTCTCCGCGGCGGAAGCGTCGGCGCAGCAGAACCCGATGGTCGGCGGGGCGGCGATGTACAAGACGAAGAACATCGTCGAGAACGCGATGAACTCACAGGATCACACGACGCTCGTCGCAGCCGTCAAGGCGGCGGGCCTCGTCGAGACTTTGATGGGCAAGGGGCCGTTCACGGTCTTCGCTCCGACGAACGCGGCCTTCGACAAGCTGCCCGCGGGGACGGTTGACACTCTGCTCAAGCCTGAGAACAAGGATACGCTCACGAAGGTTCTGACCTACCACGTCGTGGCGGGGAAGATGGACGCGAAGAAGCTTATGAAGGCCATCAAGAAGGGCGGCGGCTCCGCGACGCTGACGACCGTGAGCGGCGACACTCTGACCGCGACGATGAGCGGCGACATGTTAATCCTACGCGACGAGAAGGGCGGCACTTCGACCGTCACCATCGCCGACGTGATGCAGTCGAACGGCGTCATACACGTCATTGACACGGTGCTGATGCCCAACTAACTCCCGAACGAGAGAGCCGAAAGCATAGGGCCACTGGTAGAAAGCGCCGCCGCGAGATGAATCGCGGCGGCGCTTTCGCTTGAACAAGTCGTGCCGTGTCGGCGGCTGGAAATTTCGAGCGACTACCCCGGCAGTCGGACGATGCTAACGACGCTTCCGGCCTCGATCATCTTCACGCCCTGCGGCACGATGACGAGCGCGGTCGCGTTCGCGAAGGCCACGAAGTCGGACGAGCCGCCCCACTTCAAGGGCTTTGCGACGAGGTGTCCGTCTTCGTCGGTTGTGAGCGCGGCGGGTAGATAACTCGCGCGCTCCAACGTGCCTTTCGCGGGGCGGGAGAGAACCGCGCGCTCTTCGATTGGCGCGGGCAGGCTCGCTCCCTGCATCGCGAGCAGTGCGGTTCGCGCGAAGAGGTTGAAGGTGACGCTCACGGAGACGGGGTTGCCGGGCAGCCCGAAGGCAAGCGTCTGTTTCTCACCGGGCAGTCGCGCGAAGACGGTCGGCTTGCCGGGTCGAAGGGAGACGCGCTCGAAGAAAACTTCCGCGCCGAGCGCGCGCAGCGCAGACTTCGTGAAGTCGTAACGCCCCATCGAGACGCCGCCCGAAAGAACCAGCACGTCGGCGCGCTCTGCGGCGTCGGCGATTGTTCGTTGCAATAGATCGGGGTCGTCGCCCGCGAAGGGAAGACACGCAACGTCCGCGCCCGCGAGTCGCGCGTAGGCCGCGAGCGAGTAAGTGTTCGAGTCGCGAATCTGATCGGGGCCGGGCCGGTGGCCTACGGGGACAAGCTCCGTGCCCGTCGCAAGCACCGAGGCGCGCGGGCGACGACGCACGGCGACTTCGGCGTAACCGAACGACGCGAGCGCGGCCATGCGCGCGGCGTTTATCTCTTCGCCCGCCGGAAGCACCAGCTCGCCCGCGCGTATCTCGCTCGCACGCGTGACGTAGAACTGCCCCGGCGCGGTCGCGCGTTCGATCTCGACCGTCGCGCCTTCCTCCGTGCCGTCCTCCGTCTCGCGCGTCAGCTCGACCTGCTGCACGCTGTCCGCGCCCGCAGGCAGAGGAGCGCCCGTCATTATCCGCACGGCCTCGCCCGCGCGGAGCGACCCGCGCCAGCCCGCGCCCGCCGCGGCCTCGCCGACGACGCGCAGACGCGCGGGGACTTCGCGCAAATCTTCCGAGCGCACCGCGTAACCGTCCATCTGCGCGCGGTCGAACGGCGGAAGGTCTGTGTCCGCGATAACGTCTTCGGCCAGCACGCGGCCCAATGCGGCATCAAGCGGCACGCGCTCGAACGGCAAAGGCTTGGTCTGCTCAAGGATGATGCGAACTGCTTCCGCGACGGTAATCATAATGGTCAAAAAAGGTGATTAGTGGTAAATGATAAGAAAAACTCCGCTTTACCTCTTATAACTTATCACTCATCACTTATCACTCTTTAATCGGTCTTCTGGTAGCGCGTCTTTCCTGAAGCCGTCGAACAGGAATCCGCCGAAGGGCGCGAGCAGTTCTTCGACTAACGCGATGACGGGCGCGTTATTTTTTTCGACGAACAAGGCATCGAAGGCGCGCAGGAACGTTTCGGCGAACGCGGCGTCCACCGCGCGCAGACGGCGCGGGATGGTCTTGCTGTGCGACGACCAAAGGTTGCGCGAGCGGAAGAAAAAATCGGCGGCGTCGCCGTAGAGGTACGCGCCCGTAGCTACGAGTTCTTCGTGCGAGCGCGGGTGGCGTATGTCGTCAACCCAGTCGGTCAGACGGAAGCGTCGCAGGTGCATCTCGTCCTCTTCGAGCGGCGTCGGCCCGGCCTCGAAGATTTCCGACGCGCGGCGTTTCAACTCGGCGGAGAACTCGCCGGCTTCGGGAATCTCGACCCCCTCCAGCACCATGCTCAACATGGCCGGGAGTCCGCGCGGGCGGTCTGCCTCGAAAAAGCGTTCGATGGTCTCCGCGTCATGTACGAACGCCTCGACGGGCCACCCCTCGAAGGTGAAGGCCTCGCGGTATGCGTTCGGCAGACGCTCGTATACCACGACGATGTCGAGGTCTGACGTGGGCGTCCCGTCGCCGCGCATGACGGAGCCTGCGAGAAAGAGGACGCGCGCGCCCTCGTACCTCTCCCGAAAGATTCCGCGCGCCGCCTCGATTGGCTCGATTCTCGGATTGCTCATAGCGGAAAAACGTTGACGTGTGCCGAAGGTATCATCCCGCGCTCTGAAATCTCAATGTAACGGTTCGGAGTTACGACTTTGAGGCTTGAAGCTGCGACTCTGAGCTTAGGAGTTGCGATTCCATGCTTGAGAGTTGCAACTCCGTGCTTGGTGGTTATAACTCCGAGCTTTGGAGTTGCTATTCCGGCCTTGAGAATTGTGGCTCCGAGTGCTAGAAATGCGATTCCACCGGCCAGAAGATTTATTTAATGAGTAGATGAAGGAGATAACGTGAGCGCACCTATCAGTATGCACGAGGCACGAACCGCTCTCAATCGTGACCCGGAAATTCGGAAGTGGGCCGAGCAGTGGCTGAAGAATAAGGAACGGGCCGCGCAGCCGGCGATGAGCGACGATGAGTTTGAAAAGCACTGGCTCTACGTTCGCCCTGAGAGGACGCACGAGGGAGCCGTCGAGGCGGTGTCTGCGTATAGGCAGCGCAGCGATGAGCAGTAGCCTTACCGCCGCGAGTAAGTTATCCACGGATTCACAAAACGCCGATTGGTAACATCCCCTTGCGCGTCTCGTTAAGGGGAGTGTTGATGGGAGGTGAGAATTGGATAACAGTCTATTTCTGAAGGTCAAGAACATCATCAGAAACGACACAGGGCTTGGCGAAGTCCGCATCGGTGGCGTAGAAATCTACGACAAGCTCACAGCCGCGGGTGTGGAAGTGCCGGAACTTGCAATCGCGGAGATTCTGGAGAGATTAGCGAAGGAGAAGCTGATTGAAATTGAGCGCCAAGTGACCCCGGAAGATCAAGAGAAGCACGGCGCATATATAATCACTTGGGTGAGTGGACATTTATAGTGTCTGCGGGTAACTGCCCCCGACCGTTTCCGCATGTCTGCTATTCTTTAGGTGCTGGCACTCCGAAACTTTCATATCGGACGATAAACAAGAGTAACCCCGCCTCCCAGCCCGCCCCCTTGCGTGTTTCCGCGCGAAGTGTTTATCTATTGTATAGGGGGAGCGATATGTACATCTACACAGTGCAGGCGATGCCGGGGCAGAAGGCGAAGTTCGAGGGCGACACGTCAATCAAGTACCGCGTTAAGAGGGTGGACGCCTCCATGTCTGCGAAGGGAAAGGGGCGTTCCGAGATCATCAGGGATAACCTTGAGTACGAGGCCGCCGTGGAGTTGATTAAGGGCTTCAATTCGATGGAAGAAAAATCGCAGGGCATAAGAGATGAAGTGGCCCGGCAGAAGAATGCTTTGTAGCCGCTCGTCCACGGATACTCCGCTCGCGGGATTTCGTGGGCACGCCTGAATCAAGTTAATCGTAGAACGACCTGCTTCGGAGCAAGGTGACAGCCGGTTCGTATGCGGCTTGGTAGTCCGAACTATCAAGTCTGTATGCGAGCCGAATTTTGTTTCTATCGTGAGCAGCAAGCGAGACGCGGAAGGAGAGAGCGCGACGACAAGCAGACGCGCGCGCGTCGCAGACTATCTGGGGCTTGAGCGCAACATCGTTCTCGTCTCGGCAATTGTTTTCCTGATGGGCATGGGCGAGGAGCTTTGGAAGAGATTCCTTCCCAAGTACATGGAGTCGCTCGGCGCGGGCGTGGGCGCGGTCGGGCT
>DASQLL010000002.1:0-3146 GCA_035630035.1 Pyrinomonadaceae bacterium
CCCATTGTAAACATCCTCCTGCCTCCGCGTGGTCGTTTTGCCCACCTGAGCTAACCGGCTGCGCTGACAACCACTAACCTCCCGCCGCTTAAAGTTTCGGTTTGACATCGCGTCTGCGTCAACATATAGTGTGCCTCTCCCGCAACGGCTCAAGGGACTGTGTTTCCGGCGGCCTCGAAAGTAAATCGAAAAGCGCAGCATGTTCAAACTCCAACGCCTCGAAATCACCGGATTTAAATCCTTCGCCGATCACACAGAACTCGTCTTCACAGGCAACGGCATCACCGCCATTGTCGGGCCGAACGGCTGTGGCAAGTCGAACGTGGCCGACGCCATCGCTTGGGTTCTGGGTGAGCAAAGAGTCAAGCACCTTCGCGGCGGCGAGATGAAGGACGTGATCTTTCAGGGGTCGAAGAACCGTCTGGCGGGCGGCATGGCCGAGGTCGTGCTGCACATGGTGCGCGACGAGACAATCGAGGAAGAGCCGGACATTGACGACATAGACGCGACGCTCGAAGAGCTTGACGAGCAGGCCGAGGCCGTCGAAGAACGCATCGCGCCGGAGCTTGAGACTGAGGCGGTCGCCGCTCAAACCGACGCCGAGGCCAAAGTCTCCGCGCCGGCAGATGCTGCTAACGCGACGCTGCCCTCCGACCCGAACGCGCAGGCCGGCGATGCTGCTCAACTTGAAAGCGTCGCTACAAAAACCTCCGATGATGACGACCATCTTGTTTCCGCGCATGAGGCCGCGCCGGTTGATGGGAATGGCGTTCAGTCGCTCGCGCTCGTGGATGCGGACGCCGCGACGCCTGCGCCGAAGACTCGCGGGCATCATCATAAGCGACACTGGCGTCCGCGCCGTCTCGCGTTAGACTTCGCGCCCGGCGAGACCGTCTCCGTCACGCGCCGCCTCTACCGCTCCGGCGAGAGCGAGTATCTTCTGAACGGTCGCATCTGCCGCCTGCGCGACATCCAAGACCTCTTTTCGGGCACGGGGCTTTCGGGCGCGCACTACGCGATCATCGAGCAGGGGCGCATCGGCCAGATTCTCTCCGCCAAGCCGATGGATCGCCGCACGCTCATCGAAGAGGCCGCGGGCATCACGAAGTTCCGCGTGCGACAGCGCGCGGCGGAAGCGCGATTAGAATCCGCGCGCTCGAACCTGAGCCGCATCACGGACATCATCTCCGAGATCGAGCGGCAAGTCGGAAGTTTGCGACGACAGGCGGCGAAGGCACGCCGCTATCATCAGTTTCGAGAAGAGCTGCGCGAGCTTCTGCGCCGCGTCTACGCCGCCGACGAGCGCGCTCTGACCTCGCGTCTCGAAGAATTGCGCTCGGAGCTTGTCGCCGCGAACGAAGAGGTTGACAGACTCGCAGGAGAGCTTGAGGAGCGCGAAGAGGACGCGCGCCGTGCGACCACAGAGGCGCGCACGCGCGAGGAGGAGTTGGCCGAGGCGCGCGCCGCCGTCTCCGACTCCGCGCTGCGGCTCGACCGACGCGAGCGCGAGCGCGCGTATCAGGGCGAGCAGATAGCCTCGCTCGAAAAGCGCGTCGCGGAAGTCCGGCGCGAGACCGAGGCCGTGCGCTTCCGGCTCGAAGCCGTCACGCGCGAGAGCGAGTCGCTGGTCTTGAGCGACGTTCGCATGCGCGAGGCGAGCGAAGAGAGCGCGCGGCGGCTCGAAGAGGTCGAGGCCGCATACGCGCGCCGCACGTCGGAAGCCCTCGAAGCCGAGGCCGCAATCGAGAGCGCGCGCGGCGAGCTTCTAACGCACACGGCAGTAGTCGAGCGTCTGTCGGAGACGGGTCGCCAGCTCGAAGCCGCGCTCGAAAAACTGGCCGCGCAGGCCGAAGGCTTAGAGCGCGAGGGCGAGCGCGCCGCCGCCGCGCACGAGCAGGCGAAGGCCGAGGCCGGAAAACTGCGCGCCGAAATTGATGCCGCGCGCGCGCATCTGGACGCGCTCTACTCGGAGCGCGAGGCGCGCACGCGGGAGCTTTCGGAGGCGCGCGCCGAAGTTGCCGCCGCCGCCGCCGAGCACGCACGCGCGCGCGACGAACGTGCGCGCGTACGCAACCGCCTCGACACACTCGCGGAGATTGACGCGCAGCATTCGCTCTACTCACGCGCCGTGCAGCGCATCTTCGCGCCCGCCGAAGGCGACGCGCCGCGCGACTTTCATGTCGTCGCGACAATCGCCGACGTGCTGAGAGTCGAGCCGCGCTGGGAGCGCGCCGTGGAGAGCGTCTTCGGCCCTTACCTTCAGTCGGTCATCGTGCCCACGCCCGACGACGCCGTTCGCGCAGCCGCTTGGCTTCATACGACCGGCGCGGGCCGCGCAACCTTCGTCGTCGCCGGCTTGCACGGAGGCGCGGAGGACGCGGACGAGTTTGGTCAGCATGTCTCTCATCAAACGCTCGCCGACGACGCAGAGGCGAACACGAGCGCGGACGCGGTAAAGGTCTCCGATGAGTCCGCGAGCGCATTCGCAAACGCTGACGCGGACTTGCGCGTCGCTTCGTTGCTCGGCGCTCCGCGCGAGATTGGCGCGGCTCTATCGCGCACGCTCGCGCGTGAGATGAGCGCGCGCGTCGCGGGCGATCTGGAACAGGCGATGGTCTTGACGCTCGCGGACGGCGGCATGTGCGTGACCGCCGGAGGCGAGCTTGTCATCGCAGGGCAGTTCATCGCGGCGGGCGGGCCGTCCGTGTCCGAGGAAGGCGCAGGGCTGCTCGCATTCAAACGCGAGATGCGCGAGTTGGAAGTCCGAATGGTCGGACTCGAAGCAGACCTCGTGTTCGCGGACGAGGCCGCCGGAATTGCGCGCGCACGCCTCGCGGAGCTTGAAGACGCGTTCGTGCTGCTCAACGACGAGATCGGGCGCGAGGAGCGCGAGCACGTCGCGCGCGAGGTCAGCGCGCAGCAGTTACAACACGAGATCGAGCGCGCCGAGCGTCACATGCGCGTCGTCGCGGACGACGCCGCGCGGCTCGCCGACGAGCGCAAAGAGGTCGGTGAGCGTCGCGCGAAACAACTCGCAGACCTTGGGGCCGCCGAAACGGCACGCGCCGCGGCGCAGAGCGCGGTCGCTCAGGCCACCGAAACACTTGCGGAAGCGCGCCGCGCCACGGAGTCCGAGAGCGAGCGTC
>DASQLL010000003.1:0-10723 GCA_035630035.1 Pyrinomonadaceae bacterium
GGCTTCCGGCTTGAGCCTGTCGCGGGACTCGTCGCGCCGCGCGTCTTTCTCGAATCGCTCGCCGACGGAGTTTTCCTCTGCACGCAGTACATACGCCACCACTCGACGCCGCTCTACACGCCCGAGCCGGACGTTGTTCACGAGCTATTGGGCCACGCGTTGACGCTCGCAAGTCCGCGCCTCGCAGAGCTAAACCGTCTCTTCGGCGAGGCAGTGCGCCGCGCCGCTTCTTCCGAAGAGCTTGAGCGTCTGTCGCGCGTCTACTGGTTCACCATAGAGTTCGGCGTCGTGAAAGAGCGCGGCGAAGTGAAGGCGTACGGCACGGGGCTTCTCTCTTCCGCAGGCGAGCTTGAGGCGATGCGAAGCGCGGAGCTGCGCGCGTTCGACCTTGAGGAGGCCGCGCACGCCGAGTATGACCCGACGCATTTTCAGCCCGCGCTCTTCTGCGCCAACTCGTTCGACGAGATGGAGGTCGCGCTTAAAAGTTTCCTCGTCCGCTGACGGCGCTACGAGCGAGCGCGTCGCGTGCGGCGAGCGCGGTGCGCGCGGCCTCTTCCACGGTCGGGGCGAGCGCGGTGAGGTGGCCCATCTTGCGCCCCTCGCGCGCCTGCGTTTTGCCGTAGAGATGGAGTTTGACGTTCGGGAAAGAGAGCGCCGCGCGCCAGTCCGGCTCGCCCTCGGCCCATAGGTCGCCGAGCAGGTTCGCCATCGCGGCGGGCCGCAGAAGCTCGGTCGAGCCGAGCGGCAAGCCGCAGACGGCGCGCAGTTGCTGCTCGAACTGGCTCGTCGCGCATGCGTCGAACGTGAGGTGGCCGGAGTTGTGCGGGCGCGGCGCAAGCTCGTTGATGACGAGACGCCCCTCGCGCGTCAGGAAAAACTCGACGCACATGACGCCGACCACGTCGAGGGCTTCAAGCACCGCGCGCGCGATCTCCACGGCCTCGCGGACGACGCGCTCGCCTACGCGCGCGGGCGCGATTGAAAGGTCAAGTATGTGACGGCGGTGCGCGTTCTCGATGACGCCGTAGTGCTCGAACTCGTTCGCGAGGCTACGCGCGCCGACGACCGAGACCTCCAGCTCGAAGTCAACGAAGGCTTCGAGGACGCACTCGCGCTCGGCGAGAGCGGGCGCGACGCGTTCGATGTCGGCGTCGGAGTCAATGCGCGTCTGCCCCTTGCCGTCGTAGCCGAAGCCCGCGGTCTTGAGAACCGCAGGGTAGCCGATCTCCGCGAGCGCGTCGCGCAGAGTCTCAACAGAGGTGACGTGGCGGAAGCGCGCAAGTGGAAAGCCCCATCGCGCGAGGAAGTTTTTTTCGCGCAGGCGATTCTGCGTCGTGTGCAGCACCGCGCCCGAAGGGCGCACGGGCGCGTGCTCGGCGGCGGCCTCGACCGACGCGGCGGGGACGTTCTCGAACTCGAACGTGACGACCGAGACGCCGCGCGCGAACTCGCGGACGGCATCGAGGTCTTCGTAGTCGCGCTCGAATTCCTTATCGGAAATCTGACCGGCGGGCGTGCCCGCGTAGGGCGAGAAGGTGTGGACGCGGTAGCCGCAGCGGCGCGCGGCGATGGCGAACATGCGACCGAGTTGGCCGCTCCCCAAAACGCCGACAATCGCTCCGGGCAGGACGGGGTTCATTTTGGAAGCTCTGCTTCGCGGACTCGTGCGGTCTGCTCCTCTCGGAAGCGTCGGAGCTTTTCTCTCAAGTCGGGGCGCGTGTTGGCGAGGACTGCGACGGCCAGCAGCGCTGCGTTCGTCGCCCCCGCCGCGCCTATGGCGAGCGTGCCGACGGGGACGCCCGCGGGCATCTGCACGATTGAGAGGAGCGAGTCAACGCCTCGCAAGATGCGGCTCTCGACGGGCACGCCGAAGACAGGCACGACTGTTTGTGCCGCGACCATTCCGGGCAGGTGCGCCGCGCCGCCCGCGCCCGCGATGATGACCTCTAGGCCCCGCGCCTCCGCCTGCGATGCGAACTCCGCGAGCCAAGCGGGCGTGCGGTGCGCCGAGACGACTAGACGCTCGTGCGGCACGCCGAACCGCTCAAGCGTCTCTGCGGCGTGGCGCATCGTCTCCCAGTCCGATGTGCTGCCCATGATGACGGCGACGAGCGGCGGCTGGGACGGGGAGACGGGGGAACGCGGAGACGCGGAGACTGAACGGGGTTTCTTATCTCCCCGTCTCCCCGTCTCCCCGTCTCCCTGTCTCTTTTTCATCTACAAGTATCTCTCGCGGAGAATCCTGACGTGGTGCGTCTCGTGGCCCGCGATGATGTGCGCGAGGGCGCGCACCGTCACTTCGCTCTCGCTCGCGACGCCGCGCCGCGCCCACGCGTCTGCGTCGAGGGCGCGGAACAAGTGGACGCTTGCGCGTCGCACGTCCGCGAACTCGTCGCGTAGACTGGCGAGCGTGCGGGCGTCGAAGTTAGCGACCGTCATGTACTCGTCCGGGTCCATGCCGGGCAGCGGCTTTTTGTCGCCGCGCGCGATTGCCAGCGCGCGGTATGCGAAGATGCGCTCGGCGTCAACCATGTGGCCGACGACCTGCTTGATGCTCCACTTGCCCGGCTCGTAGCGATGCCCGGCGCGCTCTTCCGTAACGTCGCGGAGCAGCGCGAGCGTGCCTTCTATCTGCCGCTCAAGCGTCTCGACCACGTCAGCGTCGGGGACGAGCGAGATATATTTTTCGTAGTAGGGGTTGTACTCGTTCGCTTCGGGTCTGGCGGGGGCTGTTGCCGACATTTTGCTTACTCCTTCAAGGGATGATTTTTCCGAATGTTTGAGCGCACTCAGCGTAGGAACTCACCGCAGAGGCGCAGAGAACGCGGAGGGGGCGCAGAGAGGTTGAGCACATTCAAGTCTCTGCGCCCCCTCTGCGTCCTCTGCGCCTCTGCGGTGAATAATTCTCACTTTGCACTCAACCGATATTTCAATGTTCAAGGTTTGCAGCAGAGTCCTTCGTCAACGCTACTCCTGCGCGTGCGAGTAGCCGGGCTTGCCGTCGAAGTTGCAGAGGTTCTCCGTCTTGATGAAATCCAGCCCCGCGTCGGCGAAGCGCGCGAGCAACGCAGCGACCTGCGCGTGCGTGACCCCAGCGCCGCCGTCCGCAGTAAAGCGGCAGCGCCAATGGTCGGAGCAGAAGGTCTCGGCGTTGCCGTCAGGGTAGACCTTGACGCCCCGGTTGGCGATTGAGCTTAAGCGCAGCCCGTCGCCTGAGAGCTTCGACACCTGCTCGCCGAGTTCGTCCGCGCTTCCTCCCGTCCAGTCGAGGTACACATCAACGCCGACCGTCTGCTTGCTCGACGCCGCGGCCTCGCGCGCCATGCGGCCCGCGAAAGAGGCGGACGCGCCGCCCGCCTTGTACGTCACGGCCTTCAGAGTCTCCGGCTTCTGTCCGAGACGCGCGACCACGGCGGCGGCGAACTCGCGCGTGCCGACCTTCTCGCGGCTCACGCCTTCTTTGTAGATGTCGTATGTGTGGACGCCGTCCTCCATCGCCCGCAGCCAAGCGTTGTGCGCGCGCTCGGCAACGTCCGTCTGTCCGATGTGGACGAGCATCATCACCGCGCCTAAGAAAAGGCCGGAAGGGTTCGCGAGGTTCTGTCCCGCGCGGCGCGGCGCGGAGCCGTGTATGGCCTCGAACATCGCGATTGACTCGCCGATGTTGGCCGAGCCTGCGAGTCCCACGCTCCCCGCGATCTGCGCGGCCACGTCCGAGAGAACGTCGCCGTAGAGGTTCGGCAGCACGACCACGTCGAAGGCTTCGGGCGTGTCGGCGAGCTTGGCCGCGCCGATGTCAACGATCCAATGCTCGTTCTCGATGTCCGCGTACTCGGCGGCTATCTCTTCAAAGACTTTGTGGAAGAGGCCGTCGGTGATCTTCATGATGTTGTCTTTCGTGAAGCACGTCACCTTCCGCCGACTGTTCGCGCGCGCGTACTCGAACGCGTAGCGCACGATCTTCTCCGTGCCGGGCCGCGAGATGAGCTTCAGACACTGCGTCACCTGATTCGTCTGCCTGTACTCGATGCCGCCGTACACGTCCTCCTCGTTCTCGCGCACGATGACGACATCCATCACCGGGTGCTTCGTCTCGACGAACGGGTGATACGACACGCACGGGCGCACGTTCGCGTAGAGTCCGAACGTCTTCCGCACCGTCACGTTCAGGCTCTTGTAGCCGCCGCCCTGCGGAGTCGTTATCGGAGCTTTCAAGAAAACCTTCGTGCGCCTTAGAGACTCGAACGCGCCCGGCTCAATGCCCGCGGCGTTCCCCGCGAGATACACCTTCTCGCCGATCTCAATCCTCTCAATGTCGAGCCGCGCGCCCGCCTCTTTCAAGATGTGGAGCGTCGCCTCCATGATTTCCGGCCCGATGCCGTCGCCGTGCGCGACCGTGATGGGAGTGTTAGCCATGATGACAGTGTGTGTGCCTTTCCGATGATGTCTTGACGTTATTACGCAGTAGAGTCAGAAACACGAGCGTCAGCGAGTGTGTGTGCCTTGAGACACGCTAGAGAGATGTCTGAGACACGCTCCTTCACAGTCGCGTTTCTGACTACTGCGTAACTGCCGGTTATTAAAAGAGCGTGCCGGAGCGCGCCGCAAACGCGCCCGCCGGGAGCGACAAATTACCTTCCCTTGAGAGACTTGGAGATATAACATTGCCCGGACGAAACTGACAACTGCCGCCGCCCGCGCCGCCATTCCGGCCTTTCGCCGTACCTGAAGCGCAACCGGCGATTGATTCTCACTTGAGGTTTGGATGCCATGAGCAAACAACCCCGCCACCCGAAAGAACAAGCGACAGACCCCACATCGCTTGCCGAAGCCCTCATTCAGAAGGCGTGCAAAAATCGTGCAACTTTTTTGAATTTGTCCGGTCTGGGCTTAACCGACTTACCAGAGTCCATAGGTCAACTCTCACAACTTAAGGAACTGAGGCTCAACATCAATCGACTGACGTCGCTTCCAGAATCCATAGGTCAACTCTCACAACTTAAGGAACTGTACCTCAATGCCAATCAATTAACGTCGTTGCCGGAGACTATAGGTCAACTCTCACAACTCCGTACGCTGTATCTCGACGCTAATCAACTAACGTCGCTGCCAGAGTCCATAGGCCAACTCTCACAACTTGAAGAACTGAGCCTCAACATCAATCGACTAACGTTGTTGCCGGAGACTATAGGTCAACTCTCACAACTTCAGGAGCTTTATCTCAACGCCAATCAACTAACGTCGCTGCCGGAGTCCATAGGTCAACTCTCCCAGCTTCATACGCTGTATCTCGAAGCCAATCGGCTGACATCGCTGCCGGAGTCATTGCGAAGCTTATGCCGCTGAAGAGACTTTACTTGCACGGGAACGAAGCTCTTGATTTGCCTGCGGAAGTGTTGGGGCCTACTTGGCAAGAACCTTCCGCTACACCAGCGAAACCCGCCGTGATTCTCGATTATTACTTTAGCGCGCGAGGTGGCGGGAAACGCCCGCTCAACGAGGCAAAGCTCATCCTCGTGGGGCGCGGCGCGGTGGGCAAGTCTTCAATCGTCAACCGTCTAATTCACGACACGTTCGAGGACGTGAAGAAGACCGAGGGCATCAGGATTACTGAATGGCCGCTCACGGTCGGCGAGAAGAAAGACGACGTGCGCCTCAACGTCTGGGACTTCGGCGGGCAGGAGATAATGCACGCCACGCACCAGTTCTTCCTGACAGAGCGCAGCCTTTACCTCTTAGTCCTTAGCGGGCGCGAGGGGTTGGAAGACGCCGACGCCGAATACTGGCTCAAGCTCATACAGAGCTTCGGCGGCGGCGACTCGCCCGTCGTCGTCGTCCTCAACAAGACAAAAGAGCATCCGTTCGACGTGAACCGAAACGCGCTGCAACGCAAGTACCCGTTCATACGCGAGTTCGTCAAGACCGACTGCGAGGACGCGACCGGCATCGAAGAGTTGCGCCGCGTCGTCCTGCGCGAGACGGACAAGCTCGAACACCTGCGCGACGCTTTCCCTGCGAGCTGGTTCTCAATCAAGGACAAGCTGGCCGGGATGAAACGCAACTACCTGAGCTTCGACGACTACAGGAAAGAATGCACCAAGCTTGGTGAGCAAGACCCGCAGGCGCAGGAGTCTCTGGCCTTCTATCTTCACAGCCTCGGCATCGCCTTGAACTACAGGGACGACCCACGCCTCAAAGATACGCACGTCCTCAACCCACACTGGGTGACGAGCGGCATCTACAAAATCCTCAACGCGAACCGCCTCGAAAAGCAGAAGGGAGAGATAAGCCTCGACGATCTGCCCGCCATACTCGACGCGCGGGATTACCCTGTGGAGATGCACGACTTTCTTTTGGAGCTGATGAAGAAGTTCGAGCTGTGCTTTCTTCTCTCAGACAAAGAGGGCGTCTATCTCATACCGGAACTGCTCGACAAGCAGCAGCCGCTCGACGCCAACGAGTTCGACGCGGCGGAGTGCCTGAACTTTCAGTATCACTATCCCGTGCTGCCCGAAGGCTTGCTGCCGCGCTTCATCGTTCGCACTCACGTCCTCAGCGACGACACGCAGCGCTGGCGCACGGGCGTCATACTCAAACTCGAAGACAACCTCGCGCTCGTCAGGGCCGACGCGCAGGAGCGGCGCGTCTTCATCAATATCAAAGGCCCCCTGACAGGACGACGACGCCTGCTCTCAATCATCCGCGAAAATTTCGACCACATGCACGGAGACATTCGACACCTGAAGCCCGTCGAAATAGTGCCTCTGCCACAGCAGCCCGCCGCGATTGTGTCCTATGCGGATTTGCTCACGTGGGAGAAAAGCGGGATGAAGAAGTTTCCGATGATCGTGGACGGAAGCGTCGTCGAGCTGGACGTGCAGCAACTGCTCAACGGCGTGGAACTCGAAGCCGAGCGCGCGAGCGCAAGCGGCGTGCGCGGGCGCATGGACATCGAGCGCGGACGCGCCGCGCGCATCTTCGTCAGCTACTCGCACAAAGACGAGCGGCTGCTCAGCGAGCTAAAAACGCACCTCAGTCCCCTTCGGCGTCTGCGTTTGATAGAGACTTGGGACGATAGTGCGATAGAGGCAGGCGAAGATTGGCGCGAGAATATCAACGACAACTTGGAGCGCGCCGACATCATCATTCTGCTCATCAGCGCAAACTTCATTGACTCCGATTATTGCTTCGAGAAAGAGTTCGGACGCGCGCTCGAACGCGACAAGAAGAACGAGGCTCGCGTCGTCCCCGTCATTGCCCTTGATGTTAACTGGAAAGCGATTCCGCAGTTGGCGGGACTGCAAGCCGTTCCCAAAAACGGGAAGCCCGTGTCGAACTGGACGAATAAACATACAGCGTGGCGCGACGTGTCTGAGCGCGTTCAAAAAATGATCGAAGACATGCGCGATGCCGACCCGCTCAGACGGCGCGCACGTTGACGCGGTGGCCGAGGACTTCGCCCTCCCAGAGAAGGCGGGCGCGCGTCTCCTGGCGCAGGCGTTTCCAGAGCGAGCCGCGCTCGTAGTCGTCGAGGTCTGCGGGGATGAGGTCGAAGACTGCGCGCGAGGCGACGACGATCAGTTTTCGTTTGGGGCGCGAGACGGCGACCGTCAGCCGGCGCGGCTCTAAGAGAAAGGCGCTCTCGCCTTCGGCGAACTCGCGGTCTGAGACGGTCGCGGAGACGACTATCAGATCGCGCTCGCCGCCCTGAAAACGCTCGACCGTGTCAATCGAATCCGCAAGGCCCGGAAGGAGCGCGGCGAGCAGAGCCTTCTGCGCGCGATGCGGGACGACGCCGCCGAATCCCGTGCGCGAGTCGAGATTGAGTTTCTCGCTCGCGGCGCGCGCTATTTCCGCGACGAGCGCGGCCTCGAACTCGTTCGACTGCTGCGACCCCTCCTCGTCGTGCTCTACGACGACGAGCGCATGCTCCGGCGCGAGCGCGGCGCGAAGCCATCCGTCCTTCAACTCATCGCACGCCGGAAGCCTGACGCGGTTCGACGAGCGAAAGTCTATTCCGTCCGCCGCGTAAACGTGACGGCGCAGAAAATCCGCGACCTCCGTGGGTATGCGGAAAGATTGATCGAGCGCGACGCGCGCGAAGCCAAGCTCTTGAAGATACTCGAAGACGGAGAGGAAGACGCGCGAGCGCGCGAGGTCGCGTCGCTCTTCTGCGTCCCAAGCGTGCGCGAGTATCGGCGGCATCTGGCGGTGATCGCCGACGGCTATGAACTGACCGTCCTCGCGCAGGAACGCGGCGGCGGTCAGGGCCTCTGCCAAGCCCATCTGCGAGGCCTCGTCCACGACGACGAGATCGAAATGCTCGCCCGACCAGTCAACCGCGCGCCCCTTCGACGCGCCCTGCTTCACGAGACGGTAGAGTCCGCCCGGCGTCCCGCCGACGACGAGAAGCGATTCGGCGAGCAGCATCTCCCACTGCTCCGACGCGCTCAACTCGTCGCCCCCGTCCGCGAGCGCGCGCTCGACACCCGCGGGAACCGCATCGCCCGCGTCGTTGCAAACCTTGACGACCTTCAAACGCGCGAGCGGAGCAAGCAATTGCGGATTGCGGATTGCGGATTGCGGATTTAGGGCAGCGTGCCTCTCGTCAATGTTGGCGGATTCTGTCACCGCACGAAATGCGTATGGGGCAGAGTCCGCTCCGGCCAATCCGCAATCCGCAATCCGCAATCCGCAATCCAAAAGTTGCGCGCAGCGCTTCGCGACGGATTCGAGCGCGACGCCGACGGCGGCGTGCGTCTTAGCTAGCACGGCGACGCGGAAAGGTCGCGCGGGAGTCGTCTGCGCGATGGCTCGCGAGAGTATGGCGAAGCCGAGCGTGTGGCTCTTGCCCGTTCCCGGCGGGCCTTGCACGACCAGCACGCGCTCTTGGAGGCGCGAGCCTACGATTTCCATCTGCGCTTCGGTCAGTCCGTGCGGCGCTTGCGCGAGCGCGGCGAGTCGCGCGATCTCTTGCGCGTCGCGCAGACGCTTGGGGCGCACGGCGCGCGGCCTTTTCCCTTCCTCGGTGTTGCTCAAGTAGCGATAGAGGTGGTTGTGCGCGGCGTTGCGACAGGCTTCGAGAAACTTGTCCGAGTTGAGATCGTCCACCATCTCGTCCGCCGTGTAGAGCGCGCCCGCGTCCGGCACAAGCAAGACGTGGCGATAGCGGAACGACGAATTCTTGAAGCTCATCGGAAGCAGACGAAGACAAGCGCCCGCGTCCGATAGCTCCTCGACGACCGCGAGGCGACCCGTGACGAGCCGCCAAGCGGGGAGCGCGCGACCTTCCGCATCCACGCGCGGATTTACGACGACCCAGTCGCCCACGCGCAGGCGTAGAAGTCCCAAGTCGCGCACGCTCACCTCGCGCCCGTCCGCGTCGGCGAAGCGAAACCAAGCGCGCTCCACTTTTCGCTCGTCCTTCTCGTAACGCTCGCAGCGAAGTATGGCCGTGCGTCCCGTCTCCGCGCGCTCGCGCGGCGGGAGCGCGAGGTGGAGCATGCGTTCCTGAAACGCCGCGTGATGCTCGAGCAGAAGGAAGTCTTCGAGCGAGCGGCTGAGCGGCACGTCCGACGGCTCCGTCTCGACCTCGCCGAGGCGCGTGAGATCAAGCGGCTCTTTCTCGACGCGGCGATTCTTGAAAGCGAAGCTCTCTTCGATGTGCTGCATCGCGCGCGTGCGCGTTCGCGCGAACCCTCGAATCTGCTCTACGCTCACGCCGAGAAAGCCGCGCAGTTGCGCGCGCGCACGCTCGCCTTGCTCATGCTCCGAGCCGACCAGACCCCACGCGGCATAAGCGTACTCAAGCGGAATCTCCGCGCCGAATCGCGCAGCCGACTCGACGCGCACGAAAGGCGGCGGCGCGTCTTCGTCAAAGGATGAAGGCGGAAGGATGAAGGATGAAGGAGATGCTGTCTCCACTTCATCCTTCCGCCTTCCGCCTTCATCCTTTCTACTGAAGAGTCCTGTCCCGGCGTCTCTTAAAAAAGTCCGACGGTTGTCGAAGACGCGCGTGCGAAACGTCCGGCGAAAGTCTGTCGCTTCGTCTTTCCACTCGAAGCCGAGAGCGGCTGCCGTCTCGTAGAGGTTCTGGCAGACGGGCGCGAGGTTCATGCGCGCGCGCGTCTCTTCGGCGAGTAGCGAGACCATCGGCTGCGTGAGCGCGGGGCTTGAGGTCAGAAGATCGTAGAACGCGGGGATGGCGCAGAGCGCGTCGAAGTGGCGCGCTAAGGTGTCGAGCAGCACGCGCTCGCCGCGCGGCGCGAAGGTGTAGAAGTGCAGAGGCGCGCGCTCCTCTGCCGCCGCACGCGCGATTGCGGGCAGAAGTCTCTGCACGAAGCGGACGAGCATCGCGCGTTCCGCGTCGGCGTCGGGCGGGCCGCCGGTCATCTCGACGATTTCGGAAACTTCGCGCGGCCCCGCGACGCGCGCGGCCAGAAGGTAGAGCTTGTCTTTGAGGTAGTCGCGCTGCGCGTCAACGAATACGCGCACGAGGCCGGGGTGCTGCGCCGCATCGGGGAGCGAGCCGTAGTCCGCGCCGGCGACGTAGCGGCGCGCTTCCGCCGAGCGGTCTAAACGTCTAACGGCGGCGCGCGCGCGCTGAACGAGCAGAGGCAGGCGGCTCGCGAGCGGCCAGCGCGACGACGCGCGTCGCAGAGTCTCTTCGCTTCCCGCCGCAGGTAGCATCGTGCCGCGCTCGCCGTACTCCATGAGCGACGCG
>DASQLL010000004.1:0-10173 GCA_035630035.1 Pyrinomonadaceae bacterium
TGCCGTGCAGGCGGCGTGCGTGCGCGACGGCGACGACCTCCTGACGGTGGATGGGCAGTAAGTTGTCTATGAAGTAGCCGACGGTCGCGTCAGGCTCGACCGAGACGGGCGCGGTCATCGCGTCGGCGGCGGTTCGCAGGCGCGTGCGTCGGCGCACGACCGCGCGCGCGGCGTCGAAGAGGAAGAAGCCGACGAGCGCGAGCCACAATCCCATGAACGGGTCGCCCAGCCAGAGGTAGAAGTATCCGCCGAAGACGACGAGCGCGCCGCCGATGAGTTGCCCGCCGAGGCTTGCGATGCGCGTCGCGTCTTCCAGTTGCCCCGTCCTCTTCCAAAGGAACGCGCGCAGCACGCGCCCGCCGTCGAGCGGGTAGCCGGGCAACAAATTCGACGCGGCGATTGTGAAGTTCCAGAAGCCTATGATGGAGAGCGACGCGGCAAGCGCGCGAAGGCCCGCCAACGATGCGATGTAAAAGCCCGCGAGCGCGACGACGCCTATCAGAAAGCTCGCGCTCGGCCCCGCGATGGCTATGCGAAACTCGGCGCGCGGGTTGTCAGGCTCGCGGCTCAGGCGCGTGAGTCCGCCGAAAGGGTGCAGCACGATCTCCTCGCTCTCGATGCCTTCGGCGCGCGCGAGCAGGGCGTGCGAAAGCTCGTGGCCGAATATCGAGAGGAAGAGCGCGAAGGTCGTAATGACGCCGACGATCCACGCCGCCGTCGCGTCGAGATGCACGAACTGCGTCATCGTCGTGCCATGCTCCTGTAGAAAGCTCGTGGCGATGACCCAAGCCGAGAGCGCGAAGACGACGAACCAGCGGTAATCAATCCGCACGGGGATGCCCGACACGCGCGCCACCTGAATCTGTCGCCTGAATAGCTTGAGGAAGTTCATAAAAAGTAGGCAGGAGGCAGGAGCAGGAGGCAGGTTAAGAGATATCGCTTTGAAATCTCGAATCTGAAATCTCACATCCGAGAGTTCTTGTCTGCCTCCTGCCGTCTGCTCCTGCCTCCTATACTTCAAACGCGCCGCCGTCGGCTTCGAGCATGTGCGACTGGTCGTTGCGCGCGACGCGGCGGAGAAGGAGCGGGTCGTCGAAGAGTTGGGAGAGACCTTTGACGACGGCGTAGCGCGGCTCTTCGGGCATGCGCGTCGGGAGCTTGGTCTCGCGCGCGAGCAGCTCGGCCATGCCGTCTAAGAGCGCGCCGCCGCCCGTCAGGATAAGGCCGCGGTCGTAGAGGTCGGAGGCCACTTCGGGCTGAAGCTCGGCGAGCGCGCGATTGACGACGCGCGAGAGTCTTTTGACGACGCCCTCGGCGGCGATGCAGACCTCCTCGCTCGTTATCTCGACGGCGCGCGGCGTGCCCTCCTGCACGTCGCGCCCCTTGACGCTTATCGAGCGCGCGGGGTTCGCAGGCTCGATGGCCGAGCCTAGCTCTTTCTTCAAAGCCTCGGCGGTCGGCGCTCCGATGATGAGTCCGTGGTGACGACGCAGGCGGTCAACGATGGCCTCGTCTATGTCAACGCTCCCGACGCGCTCGGCCTGCGCGTAGACGATCATGCCGCGCGCGACGACGGCGACGTTCGTCGTGCCGCCGCCGATGTCAACAACCGCCGAGGCGTTCTTGTCCTCGACCGAGACGCCCGCGCCGATGGCAGCCGCCAATCCTTCCTCGACCATGTAGACGCGCCCGATGTGCGCCTGTTCGGCGGCGGCGAGCAGGGCGCGCTGCTCGACCTGCGTGATGCCGGACAGCACGCTCATCACTGCGCGTCGGCTGAAGTGGGAGATGCCGCTGCGCGCCTTTCGGACGAAGTGGTCGAGCATGCTCTGCGTGCGCTCGAAGTCTGCGACCACTCCGTCAACGAGTGGGGCGACGAGCGTCACATCGCGCGACTCGCGACCGAGCATGTCGTGCGCCTCGCGCCCGACGGCGACGGTCTCGCCCGTGATCTTGTTGACGGCGACTACGGCAGGCTCGTCCACGACCACGCCGCGCCCCTTGACGGAGATGATGACCGAGGTCGAGCCGATGTCTATCGCCATCGAGTCCGAGACGAGGTCGCGCAGCCCTTCGAGCGTTATGAGCGAGCGCGTCTTCCGCATGAATGATTTCGACGACATATAGAAGAAAGTAAATGGTAAATGGTGAATGGTAAATGGTGTTTGAGCGCTGCGCGATTTGAATAGCAAAACTTCAGCCGGATAAAAAGGCAAAACCATTTACCATTTACTATTCACCATTTACCCTTGTCAGTATGTGACGTATGGCGCGGCGGCGCTGCCCGCGTCTTCTTCGGTCTTCTGCCGCCACTCAACGTCGAAGACGGGGACGGGCTGGACGCGGTTCTTGACCTTGAGCGGGTCGCGCGGGCGGAAAGCGCAGTTGCCTCCCGCGGCGGCGCGGGCGGTCACGTCGCTGAGCAAAATCTGTCCGGCCTGCGCGTTCTGTTCGAGCCGCGCGGCGAGGTTGACGGTGTCGCCGATGGCCGTGTACTCGCTCCGACGCTCGGAGCCGATGTAGCCCACGGTCGCCTCGCCCGTGTGCAGCCCGATGCCGATGGCGATTTCGGTCAACCCCTCGGCCCTCAACTGCTCGTTGATGACATCCATCTGTCGCTGCATCGAGACGGCGGCGGCGACAGCGTTGATGGGGTCGTCCGGCGTCGCCGTCGGCGCACCGAACAGCGCCATCAGACCGTCGCCGATGTATTTGTCGAGCGTCCCGCCGTGCGCGAAGATTACGTCCGACATCGCCGTGAAGTAGTTGTTCAAAAGCTGCACGACTCGTTCGGGCGCAGCGTGCTCGGACAGGCGCGTGAAGCCGCGTATGTCTGCGAACAGAACCGTCAGAGTCTGGTTGACGCCGCCGAGCTTGAACGAGTCGGGGTTCTCAAGAATCTGCTGCACGACGTACTCAGGAAGGAAGCGGCTGTAGTTTGCGCGTGCGACCTCTTCGCGCGCGAGACGTTCGTGCGAGCGCGCGTTCTCGACCGCGACGGCGGTCTGCGCGGCGACCGCGCTGACCAGTTCAAGGTCGTCGCGCGTAAACGCCGTGAAGGCGTCGAGGCGGTCTGCGTAGAGCGCGCCGTGGACTCTCGCGTCCGCAAGCAAGGGCGCGCAGATGGTCGAATGCACGCCCTGCGCGACGATGGAGTTGACGCCCGCGAACTCGGAGTCTGCCGCCGCGTCCTGCGAAAGTAGCGCCTGCCGCTCGCGCATGACCTTGCGCGTGATGGTGCGCCCGATGGACTGCTTGCGCCCCTGCGCCGCGCGCTTCTCGTCGCGCATACGCATCGCCACGATGACGAGATTCTCTTCGCCGTCCGCGCCCTGCGTCTTCTCGTCGCGCAGCAGTGCCACGACGCGGTCGGCGGGCGTCGCGCTGAAGATGACATCGCACGCCTTGTCGAAAATCGGGTCGAGGTCGAAGACCGAGCCGAGCGTCTTCGACATCTCGTAGAGCATTGCGAGTATCTTGGCCTTGCGTCGCAGCTCTTCAAGCTCGGCGCTCGGCGCGGCGACGGCTTTTGCGGCTGTCGGGGGCGCGGAGCGCGAGGCGAGCGCGGCGCGGATAACGTCGTTGGCGGAGACGAGCAGTTGCGTGTTGCCGAGCGGCTTGTCCTCGAAGCGCATTTCCGGCGCGCGGCGTCGCTCGTCCGAAAGATCGAGGCGGAGTTGGCTCGCGCCTATCTGCACGCGGTCGCCCTCGCGGAGGGGATGCTCGAAGCGCTGCTCGCCGTTGACGAAGACGTGGTTGGCCGAGAGCTTGCCGTCAACGCCGCCGTCAACGATGAAGTACATGCCGTTTTTGAAACGGACGTGCGCGTGGTAGCGCGAGGCGCGTGGGTCGTTGAGGACGACGCTGTTGTCGGGCGCGCGCCCGATGGTGCAAGCGGCCTGCGGCGAGAGCGGAAGTTGCCACGCATGCCCCGTGGCATCGGTGATGTGGAGTATAGCCATAAAGCAATTCCTTGTCGGGAAGAACGTTGCCGCGAAATTCTACATGCAAAGACGGGTTAGAGGCTAGAGGCTAGAGGCCGGAGGCTAGTTTAACTTCAGTTCGATGTAGACATGACGGCGAGGAGGCTGCCGGACGTGTAGCACGATGCCGCACACTTTTAACTCGCGCGTAACCTCACATTCAGAAACTTGTGTTATACGGTTCAGGACGCGACCGACGCGCCGAGACTTCTTCCGAAGAATTTTCCGCAGAAAGGGTATCCAATGCGCCTGAATAATCTCCGCGCACTCGTTCTGTCCGCGCTCGTCCTCGCCACGTCGGCGAGCGCAGCCGCACAGACTCCGAACGACTCGCGCAGCCCCGAACAGCCTAAGCCCTCTGTCGCAGCCGCGCCCGTCCAAACGGCGAGCGGCAAACTGCGGGGCAGCCTCTTCGACCTCGAAGACATGCGGCGACAGTTAAGCGAGCAGCACAGCGAGATTGAGGAGTTGCGTGCCGCGCTCAAGGAACAGTCGCGGCTCATCGGCGAGCTTCGCACGCGCGTCGAGCACGCGGAGGCGTCGTCGCACGCTTCCGCGCCGCTCGTCCGCGAAGCCGTCTACGCGACGGGCGCGCGGGATTCGGCGAGCGCGCACAGCGCACCGGCGGGCGCGGAAGGAGCGGCGCAGGACGCGAAAATAGAAGAGCGCGTGAAGCGCGCCGAGGAGCAGGCGAAGAAGACTTCCGACGCGGTCGCAAAACAGCTCGGCTCGCTCACTTTCAGCGGCGATCTGCGCTTCCGCTACGAGTCTTTTTACGGCCAGCAGAACGCGCTCGCGTCGAGCGACAACCCCGCCGCGCTCGGCAACCCGCTCACGACGCGGCAGCGTCTGCGGATGCGCGCGCGCCTCGCCGTGAGGGGCAAAATAAGCGACGAGTTCGAGTGGGGATTGCGCCTCTCCACGGGCAGCTTCGCCGACGCGGTCTCGACGAACCAGTCGCTCACGGACTTTTTCACGCGCAAGCCCTTCACGCTCGATCAGGCTTACTTCGCTTACAAACCGAAACAGCTTCCCGGTTTTCAGATTCAGGCAGGGAGGTTCGAGACGCCGTGGACGCGGACGGAGCTGACTTGGGACAACGACATCTCGACCGAAGGCTTGAGCGAGAGCTACACGCGCGCGTTCAAGAAATCGAGCGTCAAGAATGTGTCCATCATCGCGTGGCAGCTTCCGCTGCTTGAGCGCAACGCGGCCTTCGTGCTGGGCGCGGACGGTCGCGTTGACCTCTCGGCGTCGGGGCGGGCGGGGCGCGACCTCGCGCTCTACGGCGCGCAGTTGCGAACCGAAATCGCGCTGACGAAGAACGTCTCGCTCAGGCTCTCGGCCTCAGACCTCTATTTTTCGGGGACGCAGTTCATAACGCCCGCGCAAGTTTTCAACGGGAACGTACAATTCCCCGTCACGTTCAACATACCCGCGTCGGGCACGACCCCCGCGCGCACCATCACGACGCAGGTCTCGATACCGCGCGAGCTGCTCGTCGCGGGCAACGGCAACCTCGGCCTGTCCGTGGCGAACACGAACGCAGTGAACCGCGACGGTCGCCTCTCTTCGGGCTACAACCTCGTTGACCTCATCGCGCGCGCAGACTTCACGCGGAGCAAACGCTGGCCCGTCATGCTGCTCCTGAACTTCGTGACGAACACGCAGACGCACGACGTTGTGACCGCCGGGCCGGACGGCGCGAACGTGCTTCTGCCGAACCACGAGGGGCAGGGCTTCTGGGGCGAGTTTCAGATAGGTAAGGACGTGCAGCGCCTGCCCGTTGACAGAATCGCGCGCGGCGACGTGACGCTCAACTACACTTTCCTACGCATCGAGAAGGACGCCGTGCTGTCGCCCTTCAACGGCAGCGACTTCAGCCAGTCAACGGACATGCGCGTGCATCGCTTCATCGTCGCTTACGCGCTCGACCCGCGCGTCGCGGTCTCGCTGACGGGCTTTTTCACTTCGCGGTCCAACGGTCTGCTCGGCGCGTTCGCACAGACGCCGCCCGGCTCGCTCGACCGAAGGCTCACGCGGCTTCAATTCGACACGACCCTTCGGTTCTAAAAAATCGCTACGCGGGTTCAATGCAGAAACGCGACCGTCAGGGAGCGTGTCTGTGCAAGCTAAGCCGGACACGCTCCCTGACGGTCGCGTTTCTGCCTCGGACAGGTAATCCCGCCCTCGGTTCCCCTCATCTGTGGCTGCGCGCGAAGGGGCTGCCGACATCACGTCGGCAGCCCCTTCTACGTTTTCAACGTGTGAGGACGAATCATTCTGTCAGGTCGGGCCACTCGGCGTCCGGCTTGCCGAACCAAACCCACGCGATGAAGTCCGTCAGTGGCGGCTCGCCCCCGACTGCGCGCAGGCGCGCGTTGATCTGGCCGCGATGATACGTGCTGTGCATCGCCACCTGCATGCAAGTTTCCGCGAGCGTGGGCGCGAAAGGCTCTCGACCGAGATGCTGCGCGAAGCGTCCGGCCCAAGGGAGGACGACCGCGCCGCCGAGCGCCGTCTCATCAAGCTCCGAAAGAAATCCGCCGAGGTCTGCGTAATACTCACGCGCCGACTCGCCCACAGAGACGATGTCTGGGGCTTCGTTGGGCGGCGCTGTGAGACTCCCCTTCTGCCACACCGTTAGAAACAGGCGCTGCACCATGTGCAGGTGAAAGAGAAGCTCGCGCACTTTCGCGTCGCCGGCTGCTTCCGCGTGAGACGTGACGGCCTTCAAGACGAGAGCGTCCGCCCACTGCATGTGTCCGAAGAGTTCTTTGAGCGTGCGAAGGTCGTTCATGCGTCTCTCCCATGCCGCCCGCGCGAGAGCATGCGACTCGCGTAGCGGCGAATGGATACTTGCGCGCAGCCGGAAGACTTTACGGCGAGCGCCGAAGCCTACTTGCTTGAGACTAGCAACTTCTCCGGCGAGGCCGGAAGCTCGCGCAACTCGCTACGCGCGAAGCCCGCGCTCTCGAACATGCGCTCCAGCTCCGCGAATGTGTATGCGTCGCCCGCGGGCGTCGAGCCGAGCATCATCATGCTGAACGAAGCAGGGATGCGCGGCGATACTCTGTCCTCGTTCGGCACGAACTCAAGCGTCAAAGCCCTCCCGCCTTCGACGAGCGCGGCGTGAACCTTCCGCAGCAAAGTCTCGCAAGTCGGCGGGTCGAAGTGGTGCAGGAAGTTCGTCAGCAGAACCACGTCATAGCCCTCGCCGAAGTCCACGTCGAAGGCGCTGCCCTCGATGACGTTGTAACGCTCGCCGACGCCCGCGCTCCGCGCGTTCTCCTTCGCAACCTCCAACACGTTCGGCCAATCGAGCGCGACGATCTCCGCGTTCGGGTTGTGCCGTGCTATGGCTATGCCGAACGCGCCGTGCCCCGCCGCGATGTCCAGCACGCGCAAACGTCGTCCGTCCTCTCCGCCGCCCACCATCTCCGCCATCGCCTGTGCAGGCATCATCATCATCGGCATCATCGCGCGAGCGAACTTCACCCAGACCGGATTCTCCGGCGCGACTGTTCCGCCTTCGGGTATCACCGTCCCGCCCTTTCGGACGGCGGCGGTGAGGTCTGAGAACCCGCCCGTGAGCATCGGGGAGAGAAGAAACTCAAGCGCGCCGCCCATGTACGCGGGCGAGCGCCGGTCGAGGAACAGCGCCGAGTCAGGCGTCAGTTCGTAGCCGCCGTTCTCTTTACTGATAAAGCCGAGGATGACGAGGTAATCACACAGCACGCGCACGCCGCGCTCTGCGGCGTCGCATCGCGCGGCCAACTCCTGCGCGGTTCGCGCGCCTTCGCCGATGGCCGTGAACAAGTCCAGCTCGACGGCTGCCTTGATCGCGGCGGTGCGCTGATACGCATTCGCGGTCTCGAAGAAAAGTTCCGGGGAAGGCTGACGCGACTCATCCGACATACTGATTCTCTCCCTGCGACGTTTTAGTCTCGCGAATTGCCCGCGCATATTACAGCCGTCATAAAATCTATTCAACAGCACGAAGCCGCGAACGCGCGTCCATAGTCTTCGCGCAACGCGCGACGCCCATCACTTTCACTCGCAGAACGTAACAAACATTTAAGGCGACATTCACTCCGCCTTAACGCGCGACGCTTAGCTTCTCGTCTTTGAAGCAACACGCGACCTCGCATACGTCTATTCGTAGGCACACCCGAACGGCAACACATGACGCATGTCATCTGTCCGAACGGCGGGCCATACGTCCGTCCCGAAGATTTCACACGCAAAAGTTATCTCCACAGGAGGATTCTATGTCTCACGTTAAGCTGCGGCGGTCGGCGTTCCCACTTCGCCTCCTTGTCGTTTTCGTAGCCCTGCTCGCCTTCCAACTGGTCGCGCACGCGCAGTCCAGCCCGACCGGAACTTTGACCGGAACGGTGCAAGACATCAACGGCGCTGCCATACCCGGCGTCACGGTGACTGCGAAGCAGACAGACACAGGGACATCGCGCCGGGTCACGAGCGACGACGAGGGCCGTTGGACTCTGCCCGCGCTCTCGGTCGGCGCTTACGAGCTGACCTACGAGAAGCAGGGCTTCAAGCGACTCGTGCGGCAGAACGTCGCGGTCGAGGCGTCCGTGCCGCGCACCTTCGACGACAAGCTTGAGGTCGGCGGACTCGAAGGCGAGGTGGTCAACGTCACCGAAGGCGCGGCGCAACTTCTCACGCCTGAAACGGCGACGACCTTCCGGCAGGTGACAGCCGAGGAACTGGTCGCTCTGCCCACCTCGACGCGCAGCTTCACGCAACTTCTTTCGACCGAGGCGGGCGTCACCACAGACCTGTCGCCCGTCGCCACGAACTCGAACGGCAACCAGTCGCCCTCGGTCAACGGCACGCGCACGACCTCGACGAGCCTCTCCTTCAACGGCGTGGACGCGACCAACATCACCTCCAACGAGGGCTCGCTCAACAACAACATCGCGCCCGCGCCCGAGACGCTCTCCGAGGTCAAGCTCCAGACCTCGCTCTACGACGCCTCGACGGGACGCTCCGGCGGCGGCAACTTCCAGCTCGTGACGAAAGCCGGCGGCAACAAGTTCAACGGTTCGGCCTACTACTACATTCAGAACGAGAAGTTCAATGCCAACGACTTCTTCTTCAACAAGGAAGGGATTGACCGCCCGAAGGCGCGGCGCAACGAAGGCGGCTTCACGCTCGGCGGCCCCGTCGCCCGCGAGAAGTGGTTCTTCTTCGGCGGCTACCAGTACACGAACGCCATCACAGGCTTCGTCCCGACGGCGCGCAGCACCACGGTGCTGCCGCTCGCGCTTCGACGGATAACCGGCGACCGCACGGCGCAGGCTTTGGCCGACGCCTTCAACGCCGAGAACGGCTGCTCCGGCACAAACTGCCTCACGGCTGCCGACATCTCGCCGGTGGGACTCGCGCTCTTCAACCTTCGGAATCCCGTCACGGGCGACTACGTCATCCCGACTCCGCGCGCGACCGCGCGCCTCATCGGCATTGACCGCGCGGGCGCTCGCGCCTTCCAGTTCGGCAACGTCGCCACGGGGGGCATAACCTCCCGCACGCTCCGCGAGAACAACCCGCTCGTCCAGCAGTTAAACGTGAATCCCTCGGAGTTTCGACAGCATCAACTCACTACGCGGCTCGACGGCAGGCTGACGGCGAAGAACTCGCTCACCGCAACGCTCTTCTTCAGCAACTTCCCCGGACTCGACTCGTTCCCCGACCCGTCGAGCCTCGCCTCGCCCTTCACGCTCAAGCGCGCCGACCGCAATCGCACGCTCTCCGTCTCAGACCAGCACGTCTTCGGCCCCACGCTCATCAACGAGGCGCGCTTCGGCCTCTTCTACCTGAACAACACGCGCAGCTTGGACGATCCGTTCCTGACGGACGAGTTCACGAGCGCGGCTTTGGGCATCACGAACCCCGCGCTCCTGTTCGACGACAGCCCCGGCACGCGACGCCTCGGCCACTTCATAGGGCGGCCCGGCACGAACATGTCGCAGTTCTCCTTCGGCGGCCCGAACGATTCGTTCAACCGCCGCAAGCAGCAGACCTACAGCTTCTCCGACAACGTGACTTGGATTAAGGGTTCGCACACCATCCGTACGGGCGGCGACTTCAAGCGCCACCAGTACGATTCGAGCCTGCCCGAAGAGCAGGCCACTGAGTTCGAGAAGTTCGACAGCTTCACGCAGCT
>DASQLL010000005.1:0-4636 GCA_035630035.1 Pyrinomonadaceae bacterium
AGCGTCATCGAGGAGACGGCGAAGACGGGGCAGAGGCGCGAGGCGGCGATGGCCTTGCTTATGTTCGGGATGATGTCTGCTTCGTCGAGCGTGCCGTTCTCGAAATACTTCTCCATCAGCGCGTCGTCCGACTCGGCGATGACTTCGATCAGACGCTCGCGCTCTTTCTCGAACACTTCGCGGCCCGCCGAAGGGATGTCAACCTCTTTGGCCTTGCCGCGCTCGTCGAACTCGTAAGCCTTCATGTGCACGACATCAACGACGCCCTTGAAGTTCGCCTCCTGACCGATGGGCAAGGTGAAGGGAACTATGGCGCGGCTGAAGGTCGAGCGCGCCGAGTCGAGCGCCGAGCCGAAGTCGGCATGCTCCTTGTCCATCTGCGTAATGACCATTATGCGCGGCACTTGAAATTCGTTGGCGTAGGCCCAAGTCTTCTCGGTCTGCACCTCGACGCCTTTGGTTGCGTGGACGACGACGAGCGCGCAGTCCGCGACGCGCAGAGCGGGCCGCGCGTGCGGCGCGAAGGCCGAGAAGCCGGGCGTGTCAATGAGGTTGACCTTGTGCTCGCGCCACTCGCAGTGAGCGAGCTGGTTGTTGAGCGTTATCTTGCGCGCGATTGAGTCTTCGTCGTGATCCGTGACGGTCGTGCCCTCGTCCACCTTGCCCCAGCGCGTCGTCGCGCCCGCGAGGTGCAAGAGAGAGCTGACTAACTGCGTCTTCCCGGTGTGGCCGTGGCCGATTACGGCAAGGTTGCGAATCTGGTTGGTCGGATAAGATTTCATAGCTTTAAGTTCGGAGCATCCTTTCGACAGGTCGGCGGGCGCTTATGTTCGGCGTATGAACGCTATGCGCGCCGCCTCGGATTTGACAATAGCTGTGCGGGATAGAGCTTCAAGGTTGATGGAGTAATTTACGCGACCGAAA
This sequence comes from Pyrinomonadaceae bacterium, assembly GCA_035630035.1. Taxonomy (GTDB): domain Bacteria; phylum Acidobacteriota; class Blastocatellia; order Pyrinomonadales; family Pyrinomonadaceae; genus QHXN01. Next base: position 925 of record DASQLL010000005.1, read on the forward strand.
GGCGGGAACGCAAGCGGCCCGAAGGATTAGAAGGCAAGAGGCAAAAGGCAAAAGGCAAAAGGCAAAAGTGAAGATGCCGGGACGCGCCCCGCAATTTTGATTTTTGCCTTTTGCCTTTTGCCTCTTGCCTTTTGCCTTCCCCGAAGGGGCTGGCATCATGTTTGCCATCAAAGCTGAAGGGGCGTAAGCTCTCTTACATATTTTCCCGCAAAACTCTCCCGGTTGAATCAGTTATGCTCGGAGGAGGCAAGGAATGAAGATAGAAATTCGTACACTGATGAGGACGTTTAGTGCATTCGTCCTAATGCTGGTCATCGCCGTGGGAGCGTTCGCGCATGATACTGGCCGTAGGCACAGCCACGGTCGCGGCGTCGAACGCGGGCAAGACCGGGGTCGCCACTTAGGGTGGAGAATCGGACGCCATCGCGGCTGGGACAATAGGCGTTCCAACAGGCGTGCCATCAGGCGTCATCGCAAAGTCCAGCGCCGCGCAATCAGACGCCACCGTCACAACGAGCGCACGGAGTTTCGGCGCGACGACTTCAATCGAGGAGCGAGACGAACGCTGAGCATTCACCAGCGTCAGGAGCGCGCACAGTTGCGCGCACACCAGCGCGGCGAGCGCAGACAGTTCCGTGGCCGTCGCGGTCGTAACTGATTACCCGACCCGGCAGCAAACTACAGAGGCGGGCGCGGCTCTAAACCAGAGTCGCGCCCGCCTCTATTTCGTCCGCCCCCGTTGTTCACCTGATGATCCACCAGTTCGTCCCGTCGCTGATGACGGTGACGGACTGAAGCGGGGTCTTGAACTCGTAGTAGGGGAGATTTTCGACGTTCGCCATGCCCTGGCTGAAGGTGCGGGATTCGATCAGGACGGTGTTGGCGGTGGAGTCCATCTTCTTGATGGTGTAGACGCTGCCCTTGTTGGCCGACGCGGCTGGCAGGTAGATAAGTCTCCTGCCCGCTGAAGCGTTGACGAGAACGACGGAGTGCGCCGGCGTGAGGATGAAGTCAAAAGAGACACTGACTATGGGGATGGAGATGTTGCTCGAAAACTTCGCGCCGCCGGTGCTTCCGAAGTTAACGGGGCCCGAGTTGTTGAGGTTAAGGGCGCCCGGGTTCGCGATGGTGACGTTCGTCCCGTCGTCGCTAATGGACGAGCTGGCGAGCGCCTTCGTGCCCTGCCATCTGGCGAGCTTCCCCGCCACGCCGTTGCCGTCGAGGTTGCCCGCGGTGGCGAGGTCGCCGTAAGAGACGGCGGTCTTGCAGTTCTGCGCCGAGCAGGCGATGGCCGAGGGCGACGAGGCGATGATCTCGACGTAGTTGTTGGTGGAGCCGATCTCGTAGCGATCAACGCCCTGCGCGAACCTGACGGCGTTGAGGGTCACCTTGCCGCAGTCGTAGGTCTTGATGCCGGCGGTGCTGTTCGGCGCGTAGCCGAACCAAGAGTGCTCGATGTCGAGCGCGTCTACGCCAAGAGCGTAGACGCCCGCGCCGACGATGTTCGCCACGTTGCCTTTGACGTTGAAGAGGCGCGCGGAGTGGATGCGGCGGCCCTCGCCGCCCGCGCTTGGGTTGAGCATGACTTGGTAGAGCGAGCCTTCGTCGCCCGTGAAGTTCTGCACGTCCACGGCTGAGGCGTTGGTGCTCGCCGTCTGCGCCGAGACAGCCGGGTCGCGCACCTCGAGCCACGCGTTCGTGAGGCCGACGAGCGGTGTCTTCGAGTAGAAGACGCCGGCGTGCGTGCCGTAGTCGAGGAAGTGCACGTTCCTCACCGAGACGCTCGCGAAGCTGCTGTAGAGGACGACCGCGCTCGACTGGGAGGCCGAGCCGTAGAAGCCGACGCGCTCCAGCACGCCGCCAGAGTTGAAGAACCAGACGGTCGAGGCGTTGGCCGGGTTGACGCCGCCATAAGACGAGATGCCGTAAAAGTTGGTGTCCTTGATGGTCGCCGACCTCGCGCCGTCGACCCGGATGACGTTGCCGGCGTCGCTGACAGCCGAGAGGTCGCCGCTGACGAAGGTCAGCCCCTCGAAGAGGACAGTCTCCGCGTTGGCGAGGTAGAAGGTTATCTCGCCGGGCGTCTTGACGACGATCACCGAGTCACCGCCGGTCCCGAGGAAGCGCACAGACTTGCCCGTAAGCTCCTCTGCCCGCACGGGCGTCGAGATCACCCAGCGCCCGGGCGGGACGAAGACGGTCCCGCCCTCGCCGCCTGTGCCGACCTGCGCGAGTGCTGCGCGGAAGGCCGGGCCGTCGTCCTCCTCGTCGTTCGGCACTCCCCCCTTGTCTTTGACGCTCACAGTGTAGACCTGATCCTGCGCGACGACGCGCACCGTGCCGGCCTGAGCGAGGAAGCCGCACGCCATGATCGCAGTTAAAAATCCTAAGACTATTTTCATCATCTTTTTTGCCCTTGCTTGTAAGTGCGGAAGGCGGTTACGGTAATGGCCGCTTCCCCTTCAGGGACTATTGTGCAGCCAGCCGTACGCCTCCCACTTGTTATTGAGATGGGAAACCCCGGATACGTATTGATATGAGTGAAGGCTTGATACATTAAGAGCGCCTTGCCAAACCTAAGCTCGCGAAGCCGTTGATGACTGATGAACTTTGGCAGGTCATTGAGCCGTTGCTCCCCCGAACCGGAAAAACGAAATGACGGCAGACCGCGTATTGCCAGCCGTGATATGCTGCACGCCAGCACGCCACGCATCGCTCGCAAAGGCATCGAATCGAGCGAAAAGTCGGTGTGTCATCGTTGGGTGGTTGAGAGAAAACGCGTAGGTGGCTCAATCGCTATCGCCGTTTGAAGATTCGTTATGAGCGTTCAGCAGAAATTCCATCTGGCCTTTTCGCAACTCGGTTGCGCCTTGATCTGCCGGAACTTTATCCGGCAGGAGTTTTGTCAGGCGCTCAAAGTTTTGTGAGTTGAGGCTAGGGCGCGCCCTGCCCGGTATAAGAAAGATATGCCCGCAGGCTGTCGGAGTCAATGAAAAAGAGCGCAAAGCCGGCTCATCTGAAGGCTCGTTAAGCCACTCCGGCTTGGTTGCGGCGCTGCGGACGCATCTGCTGGTCTTCGCGCTCCGCCGCCCCTTCGCGCGCCGCATAACCTCGCGCCCGCATTTTTCGTATAAACGTGTGATGAAAAAGAAGAGTGAAGAGAAAGGCGAAGATTGGCCGGAAGTGTTTGGCTCCGGCGAAGGAGAATCAATGACTAAAAGCAAATACATGATTGCGTCCGCGGCGCTCGCCGCCGTCCTCCTGCTCGTCGGCGTTATGGTCACATACGCCAATCTCAACTACACGCGGGAGGGCACGGTCAACGTCGTCACATACTTCGGTAAGATCGAAAAAGTTTACAGCCCGCAGGACGGCTGGTTCACGACGCTCGCGCCGGGGCGCGAGGCGTTCGGGGTGAACATCAAGTCGTTCACGGAGAAGACGCCCGTGCGCGTGACGAGCAAGGACAACGCGGCGCTCCAAGTCGAGATAGCCGTCACGGCCTTCACCGACTCGCGTAACGTGGAGGACTACGTCCGCAAGTACGGGTTCGACGAGAGGACGCGCCACGACCGTCGCAACGAGATTCTGCACGGCCTCATACAGACCGAGGCGCGCAACGCCTTCGCCGAGTACGGGGCGTACGAGATTTACGCCAATCAGGAGAACATACAGAAGCGCATCTTTGAATCGCTCAAGCCTCAGCTCGCGG
>DASQLL010000006.1:0-7919 GCA_035630035.1 Pyrinomonadaceae bacterium
CGTCTCAAGCTTCGGGTATGTAGAGACGGCGGGCATCGCCCGCCTCTAAACGTTTGCACGCAATTGCAAACCGCATGTAATTCTTCTTTGCCCTCACTGCTGACGTTCCAGCACCTGCCCAAATTTCTCGAATGCGCGCTCCCAGAGCGGGCGCGCGAGCCACTCTTCGTAAGTTATCTCGCGGCTCTCGTCGCGGTCGCGCGCGAAGTCCTCCGCGACGCGCGCGGCCAGCGCCTCGTCGAGCGCGGCGAGGTTCACTTCGTCGTTTATGCCGAACGAGCGGTTGTCGAAATTCGTCGTGCCGACCACGCTCCAGACGCCGTCAACGACCAACGTCTTTGCGTGGATCATCGTGGGCTGGTACTCGAAAATTCGCGCCCCCGCTTTCAGCAAATCGCCGTAGAGCCTCCGGCTCGCGGTGCGCGTAAGCAGATGGTCGCTATGCATGCCCGGCGTTATGACCTCGACGCGCACGCCGCGCCGGACGGCGGCCAGCATGTCGCGCCGCGCGCTCCGGTCGGGCAGAAAGTACGGCGTCGTAATCAGAACGCTCTCGCGCGCGGAGGCGAGCAGTGTCTGAAAGAGTATGCGCGCTCGCGTCGAGCCGCCCGACGCGGGAGAGCTGTTGACGACAAGGGCCGAAATCCCCTCGCCGTTCTCGATTTCGGGGAAGTAGTCTTCGCAAGCGAGGATTTCGCCGGAGGCTTCGAGCCAGTTCTCTACGAACGTCGCCTGAAGGCTAAGCACCACGTCGCCCTCGACGCGGAACATCGTGTCGCGCCAGCGCGGCTTGCCCTTCTGCTCGTGGAGCCAATGGTCGGCGACGCCCGCGCCGCCCGTGAATCCGACGCGGCCATCTATGATGAACAGCTCGCGGTGCGTGCGGTTGTTGTAGCGCGTCCAGTTGTGCCAGCGCAGAGGGTGATACCACTCGACGCGCCCGCCCGCCTCGGTCAGCTCTTTGAAGTAAGAGCTTCCGGTCGCGAAGCTCCCCAAAGCGTCAAGCAGGAGCTTGACCTTAACGCCCGCGCGCGCTCTCTCGGCCAACGCTTTGACGAAGCGGGCCGCCACCTCGCCCTTCTGAAAGATGTACGCCTCGACGTGGATGCTTCGCTCCGCCTTCGAGATGGCTTCAAGCTCCGCCTCGTAGTAGACCTCGCCGTTCGTGAGGACTTCGACCGTGCTTCCGCCGCGCGCCTGCGCGTCCGTTATCGCCTCGACAACGCGCATGAAGTCGGGCGAGTCGGGGCCGGAAGAGTCCTGCGCGTCAACCTTGTACGCGAGGCCCGGCTCGAACAGCGCGAGGACGACGAACGAGACCATCACGAGGACGGAGATGACGGCGACGACTTCTAACCAAGTTGGATAATCCACAGGTCGCTGAACCGGAAATCAAAAGCGCGACTTCATTCAGGGGCCACACGAAGGAGCAAAAGGCGATACGCTACGAACCGAGCAGTTCGCCGACGTTCATCTCGAATCCGGCCAGCACAGCGCCCTTGATCTCGTCGCCCTCGCCAAGTTCCGCCAGTGCGTAGTGCTTCTTGCGTAGCACAAACTGCGCGATGCAACGCTTCTCCACATCAACGACCCAGTACTCGCGCACGCCGTTCTTCTCATAAAGCTCTCGCTTCGTGATCGTGTCGTGCGTGACCGAGCCGGGCGAAAGAATCTCTATGGCGAAGAGCGGCGCGCAACGCACGCGATCATCTTTTGTCGCTTGTTTGGCGTCCGCCTCTGCTAAGAAGAAGATGTCAGGTTGGACAACATCGCCGCTCGGCAGCGCAACGTCCAGCGGCGAGAAGAACAGTGCGCCACGCATCTCTCGACCAACGAACTTGTCGAGGGCGCGAAAGATATTTCGTGCTAAAGACTGGTGAGCTACGGTCGGTGAGGGTGCCATGATTATCTCTCCGTTGATGTACTCGATGTGGAGCGGCGACTCCGGCAAAGCCCAGAACTCTTCGATGGGCGCGCGGCGTCGCGTGAGGTGCGGCTCGTCGGCTATTTGCTCTAAAACTTCGGTCGCCATTTCGTCGGACTCCTTGAGGTCGAATCGGCCTCTGTCGGAAGAAATATTCGCGCCGCCGATTTTATCACGGGGCGGGACGCGCGGCGTCGCTTGATTCGGCGGCGTAGCGTGCGCGTATGCGGACGCAGCGCTCAAGCCCGTCGGCGGCTTCGAGAATTTTGAGGCGCAGGTCGCGGTCGAGCGCGGGCGTGCGCGCAAGGAAGTCGCTGACGGTCGAGGCGGCGCGCGCGTCGCACTGCCCGCCGATGAATGCGGCGAGCCAGCCGTTGACGAAGAAAATCTTGCGCGTGCGCTTGAGCGTCGGAAGCTCCGCGAGCGCATCGCCCAAGTAGGGAAGCGTGAGCGCGGACTGGCGCGGCGTGTTGAAGGGGCCGAAGCTCGCTTCGATCCAGCTCTCCGCGAGGTCTTTGTCGCGTAGGTACTGATCGAAGTATCTCTTCTTCACGCTCGCGTCGCCTCGCGCCGCGCCCGCCGCGTAAGCGTAGCGACGACCGTCGTCGCTTGAGTCCTGTTTGACGGCGAACTTGAGAAAGTCGTCGGCAAGCTTCTCGTCGGCTTCGCCGTCACCAAGACGCGCGATCAAAGCCCTCACGATGTCGAAGCGGTCGCGCGAGCGCAGGGTCATGCCGGGCACTTGTAGTTTGTCCGCGAGAATGTCCGACAGGATTTTCCGCGCCTCGACGGTCGTCGCCGTCTCTCGGTAGGCGCGGTAAAACGTGATGCGAAGGCCGGCGGTCTCGGCGCGCATCATTCCTTCGTAAAGCGCCCCTTCGAGTCGCGGCGCGAGGGCCGTCTGCTGTGCGTCCGAGAGGTAACGCAGGTATGCCGTCTGCACGCGCGCGAGAATGAAGCCGAGCATCACGTCGTCGCGCTCTTTCGGCGCTTCGCGGACGGCGAGGTCTATGAAGTCGTCGGGCGCAAGCTCCGCCTCACGCACCGATTCCCAGAGCGAGTCCCAGAGGAGAGCGCGCAGAAAGTCGTCTTTGATTGAGCCGAGACGGCGCACGACGTAATTCCGGCTCGTGTTGTTGAGCAGAAAACGACCGTAGCCGTAGTCCTCGAAATTCGCGAAGACGTATGCGGGGCGGGGCTTGCCGATTGCTTCGGGCACGCTCGTCGCCCCCGCGCCGCCGAGCGTGACGGTCAGCGTTTCGGGGCGCGCGCCCGGAGCGGTCGGGGCTAAAAGGAGTTTGACTTTCATAGGCCACGCGCCGCCCTCGCCGAGCGCGTCGCGCTGCTCGATCTCGAAGCGAATGATTTCCCCACGCCTGTTCACGCCCCAGCTCACGCGCACGTCCGGCATGCCGCGACGCTTGACCCACGCCGCGGCCCACGCGTCGAGTTTCCTCCGGGACGTTCGCTCGAACGCGCGCACGAGGTCTTCCCAAGTCGCGTTCGCGTAAGCATGCTCTTTGACGAACAGACGGACGGCTCGTTGAAACTCTCGCTCACCCAAATAAAATTCGGCCTGACGAAGTATCGAGGGCGCTTTGCGGTAGACGATGTTGCCGTATGCGGACTTGGCCGCGCTCAGGTTCGGAATCTCCTGAAAGATGGGCGTCGTGCCCTTCGTCACGTCGGTCAGGTATGCGAGCGGTTTGGTTCGCAGGTGGAAGACCTTCCAGGCGTTGTACTCAGGCATCAGCGCCTCGACGGCCTTGTATGCCATGAATGTGGCGAAGCCCTCTTTGAGCCAGAGGTCGTCGAACCAGCGCATCGTGACGAGGTTGCCGAACCACTGGTGCGCGTTCTCGTGCAGCAACGTCTCTGCGCGCGCCGCGATGTCGCCGGCTGTCGGGTCGGAGGGGAACAGCACGCCCTCCTCGCGCAGGAAGGTCGCGCCCGCGTGCTCCATTCCGTTGTAAGCGAATTCGGGGATGAGAATGAGGTCGTACTTGGGGAAGGGAAACTTGTGCGCGAAGTATCCCTCGAAGAACTTGAGCGATTCGCGGTTGAGGCGAAAGACTTCGGCAAGCTCCTTCTTCGCGCGCTCGGCCTTCGACTTGCGAACGAAGAGGCTCGTCTTGTATGGCGAGGCGTCGTCCTTCAACTCCTCGAACGGCCCTGCGGCGAAAGCGAACTGGTATGTGCTGAGCGGCACAGTCTCCTTGAACACGCGCCAGAGCATTCCCTTCGGCGGAGACTTCGGGAGTCCGCCGCTCGTGTCGTCGAATTCGGGTTGGATGAAGGAGTCGGTGTTCGAGACGACGCGCCAAGTTTCGGGGGCCGTGACCCTGAGCGCGAAGCGCGCCTTGAGGTCGGGCTGGTCGAAGCAGGGAAAAGCTGTGCTTGCGTCCGAAGGGACGAAGAGCGTGTAGACGTACTCGGACTTGTCCTCGCGGTCGAGGTAGCGCGTCACGGCGCTTCCCGACGCGCTGATGGGCGACTCGAAGCTCATCTCGACGTTGTTCGCGCCGGTCTTGAGGTGAGCGCGCGGGATGACGATGTGCTCGTTGACGAATCGAGCATCGTCAACCTTCTTGCCGTTGGCCTTGATGTCGGAGACGCGCGAGCGCGGGTCAACATCCTTCGGCACACGCCAGTCGAGGACGAGGTCGCCCGCGTCCGAGTCGAGCGAGGCCGTGACCTTCAGACGGCCTTTGAGCATCTTCGCGCCCGGCTCAATCGTAACGTCGAGCGCGTAGCGCACGTCGCTGTAATGCTCCGCGCGCCGGCGCGCAAGCTCACGCGGGACGCCCGGCTCAGTCTCCGGCTTCCGCATCTGTCCTTCAACGTTGTGAGCCGCGCCGCACATCAGCATTGCGAGAGAGAGGATTAGAAAAACGCGCAAGGGCATCGCCGCCGCCTCCTAGAAGTTTCCACCGGGACGTAAGCACGAGCATTGTAAAAAGTTCGCAGGGGTGGTTTATTGTCACCTGTAGCACACGCCGAAGCAAGCTCGAAGATTTTCGGCGGCACGGCGGGCGCAAACAATTTTCTTCAAGGGAGGTTTCAAACAAGCGATGGCGAACGAAAGCGACAGCGGCGCGGGAGCGCAGGGCGGCATCACGGACTCGACCGGCGCGAGCGGCACGGACATCACGGGCGGCACCGACAAGGTCGGCAAGGGCGGACTCGCGGGCGGCGACATGCCGGACAAAGGCGGCGACACGGGCGTCGTCGAGACCGGCGACATCATGGGCGCGACCTCGACACATTCCGGCGCGGGCGGCCAGATGGAAAACACCGGCGGCATGGGCACCGCGCCGACCGAAGCGGATCACAATTAATCTCGTCGGAACGCGGCGCAATGCCGAAGTGTAGCCAATAACACCGCAGTACCACGGTCAGGCGATACAGAACCGCGAGCGGTAGCGAGCGGGTCTCAAGTTACGGAGAGCAAGCCCTCTTAGTAACTTGAGACCCGCTCGCTACCGCTCGCGGTACTGTTCGCTTACCTCCTCACACGATACCCTCCAACGCACTCCCATTTCGTATAGCTCACGCGCTCGAAATCCGCGAAAAAGCCTTGAAAACGGGGGTTTTGAAGGGCGTCTCGCGGCACGATAGTTGTTTAGAAAATAGCGCGCGACGGGCTGCTCTCACGATGCGGACGGCAGCGGGGATTCAGAAGCTCGAAACGGGCGGAGGGAATAAGCGATTATGAGAAACTCTTTCATGAAGTTCGGACTGGCGGGCAAGGCTCTTGCGCTGGCGTTGTTCGTGCTTGCGCTCGGCGCGGGCGCGGCGGAGGCGCAGCAGAGTCGTATCCCCGTCGAGCGTTTGGGCGGCAGGCTCGTTAACATAAAGGTCGGCGAGCTGACCTTAGAGTCAATTGACTTTCGCGACCAGACGGCGCGGCTGAGTCTGGGGCTTGACGTGTCGAACGGTCTGCTGCCGGTGACGCTCAAGGATTTCGATTACCGGCTGCGGCTCGCGGGCCAAGACGCAATCGAGGGCACGTATGACGGCGCGCTGAAGATCGGCGGTCGCAAGGGGTCGCGTGTGAACCTGCCCGTGGTCGTTCATCTGCGCTCGATACCGAACACGATCTGGTCTGCGTTCCGCAATCAGGGGCGCGTCGGCTACGAGATGGACGCGGGCTTCACGCTGCCGCTCTTCGTCATGGAGAAGCGATTCGACCAGAGCTTCGCGGGCGAAGTGCCGTTGCGGTCTTTGGTTGACGCGGCCTCGATTTTGCGCGCCAGCCGCACGACCGATTCGCGCGACGGCGGCGGCATCCTTAACAGGCGCGGCGGAGGCATCGGCGGCATCAACTGGCCTTTCTAAGTGTTGATGCGCCGTGGGCGCAAGTTACAGAACCGCGAGCGGTAGCGAGCGGGTCGCAAGGCACATAGCGCGGTCGCTACTGTGCAAGGCAAACCCGCTCGCTACCGCTCGCGGTTCTGTTCTTGTTCTCAATCCCGCGCGGCGGCGTGCGCCCTGCGGCGCGACGGGATCAGTCGGTCGAGTAGTTCGGAGAGGCGGTCGAAGTCGAGCGGCTTGACGATGTACTCGCAGCAGCCGACCGCGACCGCGGCTGCGCGGAACTCCTCCGTGTCGTGCGCGGTCACAGCCACCACGGGCACGTCGCGCGTCCGCTCGTGCTCGCGTATGCGTAAGGTCGCCGTGAAGCCGTCCAGCACTGGCATGTTCAAGTCCATGAGGACGAGGTCGAACTCGCCGTTGGGCAGAAGCCCTATCGCCTCCTGCCCGTTGGCCGCCTCAAGCACGCGGCAGCCGTTCATCTCAAGCATGCGCCGCAGCATCTCGCGCGTGTCCGCGAAATCTTCCACCAGCATCACGACCGGACTGTCCGACCTTTCGACTTCCATCACCCACTCCCCAACCTTTTCAGTTGCCGCCGCTTCACGACCGTGCCCCGTGGCTTTTTTGAAATGATACTCCCGCCGGTCTCGAAACAACAGCGACTTTGTATCCGCCGCGGCGCGTCGGGCCGCTGGGCGGAAATCTACTCCGTCGCGTGATAGAGAAATGTCTAATGCGTGCCCGCTCGTTGAATTTTTCGCGCCCCGCCCGGCGTTCGTACTCCGGCGACAGACCGACGGTCACGCACGTGCCCACGGATGCCCGCGTCGCTCGTTCCAAGCCTCTGCACGCGTTCCTCCGACGCGCGGCGACGGCGCAACTCGCCCCACTCCTCGCGCGGGATGCGCCTGAAGGCTTCGACGACCGCGGGGTCGAACTGCTTGCCCGCGCACCTGTCCAACTCGGCGGCGGCAAGCTCATACGCGCGGCCTCCGCGATACACGCGCTCGCTCGTCATCGCGTCGAAGGCGTCTGCGACGGCGAAGATGCGCGCGTTCAAGTCAATCTCTTCGCCTTTCAGACCGAGAGGATACCCGCTGCCGTCCCACTTCTCGTGGTGCTGCGCGACGACGCGCGACGCGCCTTCTAAGAACTCTATGCCGCACAGAATCTGCTGGCCGTGCGAGGGGTGCAGACGCATCTCGGCCCACTCGTCGTCGGTGAGCGCGGCGGGCTTGCGAAGTATCGCGTCGGGCACTCCGATCTTGCCTATGTCGTGCAGGAGCGAGCCGAACTCAAGCGCGCTCAACTGCTCTTCGCCGATGCCGATCTCTCGCCCGAGGCGGAGGCTGAACGCGACGACGCGCTCCGAGTGTCCGTGCGTCTCCGCGTCGCGCGTCTCAAGCGCGTTGATGAGCGCCTTGAGCGTCGTGCGGTACGCGTCTTCGAGCGATTCGAGGGTGCGGTCGAGCTGCGCCGTCCGCCGCTCGATCATGCGTTCGAGGTAGCCCTCGTATCGTTGCTTCGACTCGACGAGACGTTGATGTTCGAGCGCGCGGGCCACGGCGACTTCAAGGTGCCCAAGATCGAAGGGCTTCATCACGTAGTCGAACGCGCCCGCGCGCATAGCCTCGACCGCTATCTCGGTGGTCTGCGATGCGCTGACCATGATGATGAC
>DASQLL010000007.1:0-5303 GCA_035630035.1 Pyrinomonadaceae bacterium
CGCCCGAGCTCCACCTCGTCGTCTGCACGCCCCGCGACACCGACTTCCCGAAGAAGTTTCAGATCATGGCGAACTACGAGATACAAGACCGGCAGGTGCGCTTCGCCACGCTGCCCGACGCGCGCGCCGCGCTCTTCCACCCGGTCGGCTTCCCGGGCCGTCCTAGCCGCCTTGAGTCCACGGTCGTCGTCGTTGACGACCAGTGGGCGCTCGTCGGCTCCAGCACCTTCCGCCAGCGCGGTCTCCGGTTTGACGGCGGCAGCGACCTCGTCTTCACCGACACGGTTTTAGAGAACGGCGTCTGCCCGGCGATTGCCGACTTCCGCCGCCGCGTCATGGCTAACCGGCTCGGCCTCGCGCCGCTCGACACCGGCATGCCTCACCCGAACTACGTGCGTCTCTTCGACGGCGTCGAAGCCTTCCACGTCGTCAAAGAGACGCTCGCCGTCGGCGGCCTCGGCAAGATCGAGCCGCTGTGGAAACTGCCTGACGACGCTATCACTCCGGCCCCAGCAAAGCACGCCAACCCGAACGGTGTGGACGTGACCGCCGACGCTAACCTTTCCCTCTACGTCGAGTTGTTCGCCCAGGCGCTCATCACCACCTGACACGAATCTGAACTTCCGCACGCACCTGAAGAGGTTGCAGCGCCGAACAATCTGCTTTTCAAAGAGCGAGGCGATGCACGAAGCGATGATTAAGCTCTACATCGACCACCATAACCGTCAACATCTCTTCTGAGACATGACCAGATTAGCAAGGCAGGAGTTAACAGGGATGGACAGGATAAGACAAATGATGAATGCGGAATGCGTAATGATGAATTGAAGGCAATTGTCTTTCATTCATCATTCCGCATTCCGCATTCATCATTTCTTTCCTAATCCTGCCTATCCTGTCCATCCCTGTTAATTGTTGCTGGTTAGCGCAAACCCGTTCGCTACCGCTCGCGGCTCTGTCATTTCTTCTCGCGGTCGCGTGCGACGAGGAGGCGGCGTAGGATTTTGCCCGAAGGCGACTTCGGAATCTGCTCGATGAACTCGACGCGCCGAATCTTCTTGTGCGGCGCGACGTGCGCGGCGACGAAGCTCATCAGCTCGTCGGCCTTCAAATCGTTCCCGTTCTTCAGCACGACGAACGCCTTGGGGATTTCCCCCGCCTCGTCGTCCGGGACGGGGACGACCGCCGCGTCCGCGACCGAAGGATGCGTGAGCAGAAGGGCCTCAAGCTCGGCGGGCGCGACCTGAAAGCCCTTGTACTTGATAAGCTCCTTCGCGCGGTCAACGACGAAGAAGTAGCCCTCGTCGTCGGCGTAGCCGATGTCGCCCGTGTGCAGCCAGCCATCCGTGTCAACGGTCTCGGCGGTCGCGTCGGGCTTGTTCAGATAACCCTTCATCACCTGCGGGCCGCGCACGCAAATCTCGCCCTCTTCATTTACGCCTACCTCTTCGCCCGTCTCGGTCGAGACGAGCTTGCACTCCATGTTCGGCACGCAAAGGCCGACCGAGCCGAGCTTGTTCCTTTCGGGCGTCGCGATGTGCGTCACGGGACTCGTCTCAGTCATCCCGTACCCCTGCACGATGTCGCACTTCAGGCGCTCGGCGCACACGCGCGACAGCTCCGCGCTGAGCGGGGCAGCGCCGCTGAAGATCATCCTTATCGAAGAGAGGTCGTAAGCGGCGACCGCCGGACTCTTCACCATCGCGAGCACGATGGGCGGCACGATGTGCGCGACCGTCACCTTTCGATCCTGTATCGTCCTCAAGACCTGCTCGAAGTCGAAGCGCGGCAGCGTGACGATGGTCGAGCCGCACCAGAGGCCGTGACTCATAATCGCGACGAGGCCGTAGATGTGAAACAGCGGCAGCACGCACATGAGCGTGTCGCCGTCCCAGTCGTGCCCCGCGCCCTTTATCTGCGCGAGGTTCGAGACGAGATTGCTGTGCGTCAGCATCACTCCCTTGCAGACGCCCGTCGTCCCGCTCGAATACGGGAGCGCGACCAAATCCTCGCGTGCATTTATCGAGACCGGGGGCAGATCGTCCGCGCCGCCTTCGAGCAGCGAGGCGAAGGGCGTCGCGCCCTCCGCCTCGCCGAAGACGAACGTCTCCTCGATGCCCGCGCCTTCGGACGCCTCTTGCGCGCGTTCGAGCAGTTGCGGAATCGTGATGAGATAACGCGCGCCCGCGTCCGCGAGCTGCTTCGCTATCTCCCCCGTGGTGTAGAGCGGGTTGATAGGCGTGACGACGCCGCCGAGCGTGGAGACCGCGTGGAAAGCGACGACGTATTCGGGCAGATTCGGGCTGAGTATCGCCAGCACGTCGCCCTTTCGGAAGCCGCGCCGCGCGAGTCCCGCCGCCGCGCTCCGTATTGCCTCGACGAGCTGCGCGTAGGTAAGAACGCGACCGCTCACGCCGTCAATGAGCGCGGGCCTGTCGGGGTACTCCGTCGCGCCGCTGAAGACGAAATCGCTGAGCGGGGCGTCGGGAATTTCGACTTCGGGTAAAGGGCTGCGGAAGATCATGCGTGCCTCCTCGCTGGACTCCGAAAGGAATTTTGCCCGCTTGTTGAGTTGGCCGCGCAACGGACGCACCGCGAACGGCGTCGGGGTTGTATCACACGTCGGCTGCCAAGTGGAATACGACGCGTGGGCGCGAATCAGATTCACCGTGTTGGTTTGAAGCGGGCGGTGTAGGCTAACGAATGCGGTAGGCGCGGCCCTTTACGACGACGACGACCTCGCCGCCCAACTGCGACGCGACGCGACCGATCTCCGGTATGTCCGCGACGAGCGCGCGGTACGCATCCGTGCCGCGGCGCACCCCGGTCGAGGCCATGGAAGATTTATAGTTCACGTCAACCCACGCGCCGCCCACGCGCCGGAAGCGGTGGCCCGCGACGCTGCGCGCGTCCGAGTCGCGCGCGGCCTCGTCGTCCTCGCTCCTCTCGCGCTGCTCCTCGGACGAGCGCGCGCGCCTCGACGCGGGCGCATTCGGCTTGGGGGCCGCCCTGTCGCGGTCGCCCCTCGGCGCTTCCGCCGCGAGTTCGCCGCGCCCGCCGACACTGCTGTTCGACGCATTATCCGCAGCCCCGCGCTTCTGGCCCCGCGCGCCGTCGGGCATCTGAATGTTGTTGTCAATGCCGCGCGCCTGATTGCTCGCGCGCCTCTGCTGCATGGAATACTCGTTCGTGACCGCCTCTTCTTCCGGCTGAGACTGGCGCGCGGACTTCTCCTTGCTCTCGCCTCTGGCGACTTCGCCCACTTCGACAGGCGGCCCCGCCTTCGACATCGGCGGCGCAACATCAACCGGCCCTTCCGACTTCGCGGACGGCGGCGGCGGCGAAGGCTCGTCCGCTTTTTTGTCCTCCGCGACTACGGGCGATCCCGCGCCCGCGCCCGCGTCCTTCGCGCCCGCGAACGTGTCCGCGGGGGGCTGCGCGGATGTCCCCGACGCGCCCGCGTTCCGAGACTCGTCGCCAAACGTCCCCGGAGCGATGCCGCTCGCGTTCGCGTTCGTCGAAGCGAGCGGCGAGTCGGTCGGCTGATTTTTCGCGACTTCGAGTTGAGGACTTCTACTCTCCGCCGTCTGCTGCGTGAGGCCCGCTTCTTTCCAACGCGAGCGAAGCGCGACGAACGAGACAACGGCGACGAGACACAGCGCGAGCGCGGGCGCGGCGTAACGCAACGCGCGCGGCGTGAAGAGGGACGAGAACCACCCGCGACTTCGCGCGGCCACGGACTCCGACGCCGGAACTCGTGCCGCGACAGCGCGTCTCTCAAGCTCGGCCTCCGCGCCCGACGCTCTCGCGAGACCCACTGCGAGGCCGCGACACTCGTCGCAGTCAGCCATGTGCGAGGCGGCTGCGATGCGCGCCGACGCGGGCAAAGCCCCTTCGGCGAACGCGCTCAACTCGTCCGCGTCGAGGTGCGCTTTGGCTCGCGCCGTGCCGCCGTCGCCGAACGCGCGCGCCCCTGCCCCCGCGCCGATGCGGCGGCGAAGCAGCGAGTCAATCTCTTTGTCGAAGCCCTCTTTCATCTCACACAGAAAATCCGCGCCCCAATGCGCCCAACTATTGAACGAGCGTGCGGACTAAACTTGCGCTCCGCGACGCCTTCAAAAGCAGCGACTCCGCTCACTCGAACAGCTCTTCACGCTTCTCGCCGGCGGTCACGGCCTCGGTCGCGAGCATTGTCCGAAGGTCTGCGTTCGTCTGCGAGCGCGAGACCTCCGCGAGCGTGCGCGCCGCTTCTTCGCGCGTCCACCTTCGCTCGCCCGTGAGAATCACTTCGACGCGGCGGCGAATCTCCGCGTGCAGCCGCGTCAGCCTGCGGCTCGCAGTCGCCTCGTGAACGCCGAGGACGGCTCCGGCCTCTTTCAAACGCAGGCCGTCGAAATAATATAGCCGCACGAGCAGACGGTCTTCCGCGTCGAGGCCGCTCATTGCACGCGCCAGAGCCTCTTCGACCGCGCGCGTCGCGTCCGAATCGGCCAGAGCGCTTTCGGGGTCGGGCTGCGCGGCGGGACGCCAGCCGTCGCCTTCGGGCGCATCGTTTGCGGCGCGGTCGAACTCCGAAGCCTCCTCGGTCTGCACGAGCCTCGACGTTTTTCGATGACGGTCAACGGCGAGCTGCCCTACGACCGCGCGCAGCCACCCGCCGAGACTTCCGCAGCCCGAATAGTACGCGAGCTTGCCCGCCGCCCCGCCGCCCTCGCGCGCGCGCAATCCGTAAAGCTCGGCCCAAACGGAATCGGCCAACTCCTCCGCTTCCGCCGCGCCCGCGCTCGCCGAGCGCGCCGCCGAAAGAACGGTCGCGCGGTACTGCTCAATCAAGTCGTTCCATGCTGCCTCGTCGCCGCGCTCGCACGCGACAACGAGCAGCAACTCGTCCGCGTGCAGCGCGTCTATGAACTCGCCGATCTCTTTCGACGACGCGGCGGGCTGGCGGCGCAGAAGGTATTTCTCGACCGTCGAGCCGACGCGCGGCGCGACCGCGGACACGTCGAGCGCGCGCGCCGAGACCGCACGCCCGAGCATGCGCTCCGCGCCCTCACGCACGAGTTGTTCGACGTTAGACGGCATCCTCCGTCCTGACCAGTGAAACCTTCCCGGATTCCGCGCTATGCTATCACGAACCGCCATGCACGGCTCCGAAACTTCCGACTTTTGACACGCCCCTCGGAATGATGAATTATGAACGCGGAATGAAAAGCAGGTGTTGGGTTTTGGGTGTTAGGTGTTGGGTGTTAGTTCTAGCCAACACCCAGCACCTAACATCCAAAACCCGTTCAGCGTTCAGCGTT
>DASQLL010000008.1:0-8710 GCA_035630035.1 Pyrinomonadaceae bacterium
CCCTCCGAGGCAGGGCGTGACGACCCCCGACGCCGTTGTCTTGAGTCAAAAGCGTTTCGAGCGCGCGCGCGACTCACGACTGCTTTTCATGCAAGCGATTTACCCGCCTGCGGTGAAATTCTTGAAACAGCACCCAAGTCGTCGCACGACACTCTAGCCTTGGGAGCGTAAGGGGCGCGAGAGAAGCCTTCTCCGGCTCGCCGAGTCCGCCGAAGCGCTCCCTTATCGTTCGCCCGTTCTCAACCGAGACACCTTAAAGGATAACCGCCGCCGTCCCCACATGTCCGTCCTTCGCTCACGCCGGGCGAGAGGTGAAGCCGGACGCGGCTCGAAGGCAATCGCAAATAAGAGGAGACCATCCAAATGGAACGCATCGTTCTCAAGCACCTCAGTGGCTCGAAGGCCAATCAGGTGGAAGAGTTTCCGCTCAACCACGTCAAGGAGCTAATACTCGGGCGTGATCCCTCGTCAACGGTCAAGTACGACCCCGACCGCGATGATCTGGTCGGGCGTCAGCACGCCAAAATCACGCAAGACCCGAACGACCCCTCGCAGTTCATCGTCAGCGACATGAACAGTCGCAACGGCACGTTCGTGAATCGCCAGAGGATCGTCGGCACGACCCGCATCAACCCCGGCGACGTGGTGCAGCTCGGCCCCGGCGGCCCTGAGTTCCTCTTCGACATCGAGCCGCGCCCGCAGTCGTCAACCAAGCCGACGCGCACCGCGGGCCTCGGCCTTCCCCCCACCGTGCAGGCGTCAACGACGCCCGTCCCGCAGACCCGAAACGTCGGCACAGGCCCGCAGCCCTCGTTCCAGACCGCGCCCGTCGGCGGCTCGGTCGGCAAGAACACGGTCATGCGGATGATCAACGACAACGTCGGCGAGGCGAAAAGGCAGCAGGGGCGACGCTACATCCTCGCCGGAGGCGCGGGCTTCATCGTCCTCATACTCATCCTCGGCGCGGTCGCGGGCTTCCTATTCCTGCGAAGCCGCAAGCCCGTGGAAGAGTTGGAAAAGCTCAAGAGCAGCATCGCAACGAAGGAGGGCGAAGCGCCGCTCACGGCCAACGCCATCCAGAAGGCGAACCGCGACGCCGTCGTCAAGCTCTACGTCTCTTGGCATCTCATCTCGCGCGAAGGCAGGCAGGTCTACCAGCGTTACATCACGGCCCTGCCGAAAGGCCTTAACCAGCCGACGCTGATGGACACGCGCACGGGCATCCCTTGCTGGGTCGAGGTTGACCCCGTCACGCACAAGCTCGAGCCTTACCTGACCTACGGCGAAGACGGCAACCAGTACGCCAAGAGCGTGCCCATCAACGGCATCCACTCCGGCTCGGGCTTCGTCGTCTCTTCGGACGGATTCATCCTGACCGCGCGCCACATCGCAGCCGCTTGGAAGACCGCGTACGTCTTCCCCGCCGAGTCCAACTTCGGCGTCGTCTTCGACGCGAAGAAGCAGAACATCATCGGGATCATCAACCGCGCTCCGACCGACTGGGTGCCGGGCGATTCGCGGCAGGAGCTTAGGGACGGCTTCGAGGGGCGCAACGACCACATGGTTGTCGCCTTCCCCGGCAGCGAGAACCGCATCGCCGCGAGCGTCGTGCAGTTCTCGCCACGCCACGACGTGGCCCTGCTGAAGATATCTCTGCCCGACTCGATGCCGAAGGTCGAGATTTTCGACAACTACGAAGGCATACAGCCCGGCGATGTCTCCATCGTTCTCGGTTATCCGTCGGCCTCGCCGCCCGTCTATCACCTCATCAAGTCGCAGGACGTGTTCAACCGCGAGGCGAAGAAGGACGAGTTGCCTGACCCGACCCTGAGCGTCGGCAACGTGGGCCGCGTCTTGCGCGACGACACAAACGTCCGCGCGAGCGCGACCTCCGCCTCGACCGTCAGGCAGGACACTTACAGCGAGGTGGGCGACGTTTACCAGTTGACCATCAACTCGACGGGGCCGGGCAACAGCGGCGGCCCGGTCTTCGACGACCGCGGGCGCGTCGTCGGCATCCTGTTCGCCAGAGGGCAGAAGGACGGCGTCATGCTCACCTACGCCGTGCCGATACGCTATGGCAAAGAACTGATGTCGGTCTCCGGCGGGAGGTAACGCAAGCACCGCACGCGCGGCGTCGCGTTTTTTAACAGCGCGACGCCGCGCGCTCTTCACCTCGTCTGGAGCGTCATGAGCAGCACTTTTCTCCTCAACTCGATGGTAGGCGAGTATCGCCTCATAGACTTCCTCGGCGCGGGCGGCATGGGCGAGGTCTATCGCGGCATGCACGACAAGATCGGTCGCGTCGCGGCCATCAAGGTTCTCACCGTGGCCGCGCGCAGCGACCCCGGCTTCGTCCAGCGCTTCTTCAACGAGGCGCGCATACAGGCAAGCCTCCAGCACCCGAACATCGCCACGCTCTACGACTTCCTCGAATGTCAGGGCCAGCCCTGCATCGTCATGGAGTACATAGACGGGCAGACGCTCTGCGACCGCGTCCGCCCCTACGGCCCTATGCACCCGACGGAGGCGCTGCAAATCTTCGCCGCGGTCGTTGACGCGATCACATACATCCACGCCAACGGCATCATCCACCGCGACATCAAGTCGAACAACATCAAGATCGGATCGGGCGGACAGGTCAAGCTGCTGGATTTCGGCATCGCAAAGGGCAACATGAGTCCGGGGCTGACGGAGACCGGCAGCGTCGTCGGCACGCTCGAGTACATCTCGCCCGAACAGCTCGCCACGGGCGCGTCAGACCCGCGCTCCGACATCTGGGCTTTGGGTGTTCTGCTCTACGAGATGATGACGGGCCGCGTGCCCTTCGAGGCGCAGACCCTCGGCGCGCTGTGCGACAAGATAAGCCGCGTTGACTTCCCCGCGCCCAAACAGCTCAACCCGACCGTCCCCTCGGACGTGGCCTCGATCATCTCGCGCTGCCTGAAGAAGAACCCGTCCGAGCGATACCAGTCCGCTGCCGCGCTCCTCTCGGACGTGCGAAGGGCGCAGGCCGCGCTCGCCGCGGGGCCTTCAAAGCCCATCTCCAAGCCCAACCCGAAGATGCCGAGCGCGATGCACACAACGTGGCCGCAGCACACCACCGACTCGCAGCCCGGCAGCAACAACTGGCTGAAGTTCTCAGGCATCGGACTGCTCACGATAGTCTTCCTCATCCTCGCCGCCGTCGGGGTTTACTACGTGATGAACGGAGTCGGCGAGACGCAGGCGGACACTCCGCCCACGGCTGGCTCCGCGGACAAAATGAAGACCGTCAAAGTCGCCATGATGGACGGCCCCGCGGAAATCTGGCAGGGTGATAAAATGCTCGGGAACAAAGAGGTCAAAGTCACCGCGCCCATCGGCCAGCGCGTGACGCTCAAGCTCAAGCGCGGCGATCAGGTGAGAACCGTCTGGTTCGACATGACGCAGAACAGCCCCGATTACCACTACACGATGAAGTGAGCGCCCGCGCGGCGCGAGGGACAGATGAAACTACCGACCCCGATCAAAAACTTCCGCAGCAAGCGGACGGGCGACGAGCAGCAGCAAGCGACGACGCAGCCGCGAAGCCAGCCGCCGACGACCGCCGAGTTTGCGCGCGCGGGGAAACCTGAAAAGGCCGGCGCGGAATCAAACGGAAAGAACGAGAACAGGGGAACGATGAAGAAAGCCGTCAAGGCGACAGGGTCGCTCAAGGCAGAGTCCGCTTACGAGATAATCGCCAGCGTCCAGACCGACAAGGGCTGCGTCCGCGAGATCAACGAGGACTCTGGCCGCTTCGTCAGTCCGAACGATCCGGCCATTCTCAGGGCGAAGGGCATTCTGCTCATCGTCGCGGACGGGATGGGCGGCCACTCGGCGGGCGAGGTCGCGAGCGGGATGGCCGTCGAGCTTGTGCCGCGCCTCTACTACGGCGCGAAGGGCAAGCCGCAGACCGCGCTCAAGCGTGCGGTCGAGGAGGCCAATCGCCGCATCAACTCGGCGGCAGCCGCCGACGCCGCGAAGCACGGCATGGGAACGACATGCACGACGCTCGCTATCCTCGACGGTCAGGCGTTCGCCGCGCACGTCGGCGACAGCCGGCTCTACATGCAGCGCGAGGGGAAGATTTACCGTCTGACGGAAGATCACTCGGCGGTAATGGAGATGGTCAAGCTCGGCATCATAACTTTGGAGGAGGCGCGCACGCACGAAGACAAGAACGTCATCCTGCGCGCGCTCGGCACCGCGCCCGAAGTCGAGGTCGCGACGCTTGAGCCTTTCGCCGCGCGCGTCGGCGACCAGTATCTTCTCTGCTCCGACGGACTCTACGACCTTGTACCCGACGACGAGATCGAGCGCGAGCTAAACGAGGCCACGGACATTCACGCCGCCGGGGAGCGGCTCATCACGCTCGCGAAGGCGCGCGGGGGTCACGACAACATCACCATCGGCATTCTCGCCATCGTGCCCGTCGGCACGTTGGCCGCCGAGGCTGAGGCAATGCGCGCGACGCGCGAGTGGAGGGTACAAGGATGATCGGGCAAATTATCGGAAGCTATAAGATCGAGCAGAAAATCGGCGAGGGCGGCATGGGCGAGGTCTTCCGCGGCGTTGACATGATGCTTGAGCGCGAGGTCGCGATTAAGTTCCTCCGGCCAGAGCTTGCGAGCCAGCCGCAGGTCGTCGAGCGTTTCCGCTCCGAGGCCGTCACGCTCGCAAAGCTCAACCACCCGAACGTCGCGACGCTCTACAACTTCATGCGACAGGGCGACAGCTTCTTCATGGTCTTAGAGTTCGTGCGCGGCGTCACGCTCGACCACGTCATCCAGCAAGGCTCTTCGATCCCAAGCGAGAAGGCCATCCCGCTCTTCTGTCAGGTGCTCGACGGCATACACCACGCGCACGAGTGGGGCATCGTCCACCGCGACATCAAGCCCGCCAACATGATGCTCACCGAAAAGGGCACGCTCAAAGTCTTGGACTTCGGCATCGCGCGCATACTCGGCACCGCGCGCATGACCCGTCAGGGCAACATCATCGGCACAATCGAGTACATGTCGCCCGAACAGGTGCGCGGCATGGACACAGACGCGCGCTCCGACATCTACTCTCTGGGCATGCTTCTCTACGAGATGCTGACCGGCAAGTGCCCGTTCGATATTCAGAACGAGTTCGAGCTGATGAAGGCGCAGATCGAGCAGATGCCCGTGCCGCCGCGCCACCTGAACCCTGCCATCCCCGAAACGGTCGAGCAGGCAATCTGGAAGGCCATCGCCAAGAACCCCGCCGAGCGTTTCCAGAGCGCGTCGGAGTTCCGCACGTTCCTGCTCTCCGCCGGTTTCGCTTCGACGGGCCACATCGAGCCGCTCGCCGTCGGCGACCCCAATCCTTACGCGACGCGACCGCTCAACACGCAGCAGTCGCCGATGAGCGGCGGCAACCCGGCCTTCGGCTACGCGGGACAGACGGGCCAGCATACGCCTTCGCAGCCCGGCACTTCCAGCCCCTCGCACCCCGGCTACCCGACCCCGTCGCAGCCCGGCGTCTCCACGCCTTCGCACCCCGGCATGACGCCGCCCGCGTCCAGCCCCGGCATGGCGACCAATGCCGACGCCTTCGGCGCGACGTTGATTGACTCCGGCGCGACCGCAGCCGATATGTCGAAGGCTACGCGCGTCGGCTCGTCCGCGGACATCACCGCAGCCGGGCCGGAGCCGTTCGATCCAATGAAGGCCACGCGCGTCGGCTCGCATCTCGCGACGAACGCGCCCGGCGCGGCCAACGCGCCCATCGCGCACAACGCCTACGCTCAACCGAACCCATACGCGCAAGCGCCGGGGTACGGACAGCCCGCGCCGCCCTCGCAGTCTTTCTTCAGCAAGCTCACGTGGGTTCACTTCGCGGGCGTGGGCGTCGCCGCGCTGGTCGTCATCGGCGTGCTGGTCGGCGGCACGCTCTTCGCGCTGTCCGGCTCGAAGAAGACGCCCGTCGCGACGCCGCCGAGCGCACTTAACGACAAGCCCGTCGCGCAGCCCACTGCACAGGAGCAGGCGAGCGAGCCGCAACAACCTACCGCGGTCGCACCCAGCACCGGCGGCTCCGATTCTTCGGCGGGCAGCGCTACGAGCAGCCCTTCGACGGAAATAATACCCGTCGCCCCCGGCACGCCTTTGCCCACCGACGGCAGCAGCAGCAGCAGGCAGACCGCGGGCGGCAGCAGCAGACCGCCGGCATCAACGTCTGCGCCCGCGCCGAAGGCCCCCGCACCTCGACAGAAGAATAACGACGACGCGGCAGCCGCGGCGGCCAAGCGTAAGAGAGCGTTGGACGCGCTCGACCAGTGAAGAAGGATAGGCTTGCAACGCGTGTGACGAACGCAACTTGACCCGGAGATGAGTATCATGTCAAACAATCGCACACCGAGGACGCGCCGGACGCTCGTCCTTTCGCTCGTGGTTGCCCTTTCGGCCCTGCTGTTTGCATCCGCCGCACAGATGCAGACGGCCAAGAAGCCCATAAGCCGCGACGGACTCGTCAAGGCCGTGAAGATCAACGGCCTGCCGACCGCGGAGCTTGTGCAGCAGATACAGTCGCGCGGCGTCGCCTTCCAGATGACGCCGGAGATCGAGCAGGAGCTGAAGTCCGTTGGCGGCCAGCCCGAAATAATCGAGGCCGCGCGCGCGAACTACCGCCCGCCCGTGTCAACCAGCACGTCGTCCGGCACGAGGCCGAGCAGCCAGCCTTCCGGGCCGCGCCCGGGGCAGCCCGTCCCAGCCGGCGCCGCGCTCTCGAAAAATGAGATCATAACGATGCTTCAGGCCGGGACGCCCTCGTCGCGCGTAGAGCAGTTCGTAGAGGCGCGCGGCGTCACCTTCGCGCTCGACGCCGCCACGACGAACGAGATCAAATCGGCGGGCGGCGACCGCTCGCTCATCGGCGCGATCACCGAGAAGGGCACGACGCACGTCGCGTCCAACTCCGGCGGCGGTGGCGGGCCGGCGGCCAACAGCGGCCCCGACTATGACGACTACATTGACAAGGTTCAGTCGTTCGTCTCTTACGGCGACTGGAACTCGGCCATCAACGTCGCGCAGCAGGCCATACGGCTCGACCCGCAGCAGCCCGCCGCATACTCCTATCTCGGACAGGGCCTGCTCTACGGCAGGGGCGATTTCGCCGGGGCCGATCAGGCGATGCGCCTCGCACTCGAACGCGGCGGCTCTGCGGCCTTCCGCATCTACCACGACCACGACGGCAGCTTCAATAATTACTGCGTCGGCTCTTTCTTCGTGACGAGAAACGGCGTGAGCTTCAGGGCCGACGACGGCGCGGACACGTTCCAAGCCGATGACTCGAACATCAAAGAGGCGAAGATCAACGGCTGGGTCGGCGTAAAATTCGGCGCGTTCCACATCAAGCCCATACAGAAAATCATAGGCCGCGACAACTTCAACTTCGCGCCGGGAAGCCGCAACAGGGGCGAGTCGCAGTTGATCATCAATCTCATACAGGGTTACAGGTGAGCGTAAGGGTGGTGTCCGAAAAGATGTCGAGAGCCTCACGGCGCGCGGGCTTCGTCCGGCTTCTCTTACTCGCCGCAACTCTTCTGCTCACGACGCACAGCGCGCCCGCAGTCGCCGCCGCCGTACAGAAGCAGAGCGAGGCCGACAAGCAGGCGCAGAAGGGTGCGGAGTATCTCGGCAAGAAGGACTGGAAGCGCGCCGTTGACAGCTTTCGGAAAGCCGCGCGAGCCGACGCGCGCCACGTCGAGGCCAACTACGGCCTTGGGATGGCCTTCGTCAATCTGAAACAGCCGACCGACGCGCTCGCCGCATTCTCGAAGGTCATCGAGGCGAAGCCGAACCCGCGCGTCAAAGATGCGCTCCTCAACACAGGCGTCATACATTTCGCGCTCACGCATTACAAAGAGGCCGCGAGCGCGCTTGAGCTGGCAGTCCCGCTCGGCGACATCGGCTCAGCCGGCCACTACTTCCTCGGCAAGTCTTACCTCCTGTTGGGACGCGACGCCGACGCGCTCGCATCACTCCAGCGCGCGACGAGCGAGCCGCAGTACGCGCAGGACGCCTTCTACTCCGTCGGCCTCGTGCGTATGAAGCAGAACCAGCCGCGCGAGGCCGTCATGCCTTTGGAGCAGGCCGTCCGGCTCAATTCCCGGCACGCGCCTTCGTTGGCGCTCCTCGGCAACGCCTACGTCGCCACGGAGCGCATTGCCGAGGCTGAAAAGTTGCTGCGCCAGTCTCTCGCGCTCGACCCCAATCAGTCACTCGCGCACAACGGACTCGGCCACGCGCTGCTCAGCATGAACCGCATCGAGGAGGCGGTCGCATCGTTCACGACTGCGCTCCGCCTTCAGCCGCAATCGCCCGAAGCGCACGCCGGCCTCGGCACCGCGCACGCGCGCCTCAACCGTTTCCGCGAGGCGGAAAGCTCTTTCGAGCAGGCGATGCGCCTTAAGCCCGACGCCGTCGAGCCGCTCCTCGGCATGTGCGTCGTACAGTATTCGCAGGGACAGTATCCGGCGATGCTCTCGACGGCGCAGCAGGCCGCACGCCTCGCGCCCAAAAGCGCCAACGCGCAGACGATGCTCGCAGCCGCCTACGCAACCATCGGCCAGATGCGCGAGGCCACCGCCGCCGTGCGCGTGGCGCTCCGTCTGGAGTCCGACAACTACTGGCCGCACTTCATCCTCGGCTTCATCATGGTG
>DASQLL010000009.1:0-10507 GCA_035630035.1 Pyrinomonadaceae bacterium
GCGAAGATGACGGGGATGACGCCGCCCATGTTGAGCTTGATGGGCATGTGCGTCTGCTGCCCGCCGACGAGCTGGCGTCCGACGTGCCGCTTGGCGTAAGAGATCGGGATTTTGCGACGCGCCGTCTCGACGAAGACGACGAAGGCGATCAGGCCTATCAGCATCGCGAGCATCACGATGACGCCGATGACGGCGAACGTATCGCCGCTGCGAAGACGCGAGACGACCTGTGGGACGCCGCTTGAGGGCAGGCCGATGATGATGCCCGTGAATATGAGGAGCGAGATGCCGTTGCCGATGCCGCGCTCGGTTATCTGCTCGCCGAGCCACATGACGAAGATCGTGCCCGTCGTCAGCGTTATCATCGTCGTGAGAAGGAAGCCCCATCCAGCGTCGCCGACGGCGTTGGCCTGTAGCCAGCGCGCGACGATGAAGGTCTGGAACATGCACAGCACCACGGTCAGGTAGCGGTTGTACTGGTTGAGCTTCTGCCTTCCGGCCTCGCCCTCTTCCTGCAAGCGCTTGAGCTGCGGGAAGACGGTCGTCATCAACTGCGTGATGATGGTCGCCGTGATGTAGGGCGTAACGCCCAGAGCGAAGACCGAGATGGTCTGAAAGTTGCCGCCCGAAAAGAGGTCTAGCACGCCGAGCAGGGTGCTGCCGACTTCGGCCCAGACGCGTTTGAGCTGGTCGCGGTCAATGCCCGGCGCGGTGACGTGCGCCCCAAAGCGATAGACGGCCAGAAGGCCCAGCATGAACAGGATGCGCCGACGAAGGTCGGGCACCGTCAACATGTTTCGGACGGCGGCTAAGAATTTGTCCATGATTAAAAGCTCTCAGCGGTCAGCAATCAGCTTTCAGCTTTTGTACTACTTGGGATTGGCCTTTGAATTAAGCGGTCAAGCTCCGCAATGATACCAAAGCTGACCGCTCAAAGCTGAACCCTGACGGCTTCTGTAAGACCAAACAACGCTGAAGACGCTTGAGAGCGTCTTCAGACTCTCTCGCTGCGTCGTCAGCGTGCTTATGTCGGAAACTCTTTTCAAGGCGACGCCGCTACTCGCCGACGGGCACGAGCGCGTCGGGTTTGTGGAACGGGTTGATGACGTTGATCGTGCCGCCCGCGTCCTCGATCTTCTTGCGCGCGCCCTTCGTGAATCGGTGCGCCGAGACGGTGAGCTTCTTCGTCAGCTCGCCCGTGCCAAGCACTACGATGTCGCGCTTACCTTTGGCGATGACGCCGCGGCTGTGCATCGTCTCAGGCGTGATCTCGTCGCCGGCCTCGAAACGCTCGTTGAGCGTCGAGAGCGTGACCTCGATCCACTGCTTCTTGAAGATGTTCGTGAAGCCGCGCTTCGGCAGTCGCCGCTGCAAGGGCATCTGTCCACCCTCGAAGCCGACCTTGCCCGAATAGCCCGAACGCGACTTCTGACCCTTGTTGCCGCGCCCCGCCGTTTTGCCGAGGCCCGAACCGGGGCCGCGACCCACGCGCTTCTTCTTGTGCGTCGAACCCTTCGCCGGGCGCAGATTGTTCAAACCGATAGCCATCTCAAACCTCGTGAATCGTGAATCGTGAATCGTAAATCGTTCGGAACAGGTTTTATCTATTCACGATTTACGATTTACCATTTACGGCTTTTATCTATTCAATTATTCGCAAAAGGTGCGGGACTGAAGCGACCATGCCGCGCATCGAGGGCGTGTCGGGCCGCTCGACGATCTGGTTGAGCTTCGTGACGCCGACCTTTCGGACGACCTCTTTCTGCGTCTTCGGGAAGCCAATCGCGCTGCGGTAATACTGTATGCGAATCGTCCCGCCGTCCTGCTGGTTGCTCTCTTCAGCCATCACAAAAACCTCTTGGGTATTAGGTGTTGGGTTTTGGGTGCTGGATAAGACAGAAGCCTAAAACCCAACACCTAATACCCAAAACCCTCTTAAAGTTCTTCGACCTGCTTGCCGCGCAGGCGCGCGACTTCCATCGGGTCTTTCATGTTCAGAAGACCGTCGAAGGTTGCGCGCACGACGTTGTGCGGGTTGGCCGAGCCTAAAATTTTTGTGCGAACGTCGTGGACGCCCGCCGCCTGCATGACGGCGCGGACGGCCCCGCCCGCGATAACTCCCGTGCCCTCGCTCGCCGGCTTCATCAGGACGCGGCCCGCGCCGTGCTCGCCGATGATCGGGTGCGGCAGCGTGTTGGCGATGAGCGGCACGCGGATCATGTTCTTCTTCGCCGCCTCGATGGCCTTCTTGATGGCGACGGGGACTTCGCGTGCCTTGCCCGTGCCGAAGCCGACGTGCCCCGCGCCGTCGCCGACGACGACCAGCGCGGCGAAACTCATGTTCTTACCGCCCTTGACGACCTTCGTCACGCGGTTGATCGAGATGACCTGATCGGTCAGGTCTAACCCCTGCGTCGCAATTCTCTGTTTCGGTTGTCGCATCGTTTACCCTTTACGAAAACTTCTCAGGCCGCGGCCTCTTCCGTCTCGCCGCCCGCCTCTTCCTCGCTCGCCTCGTTCTTGTTCAGGCCCGCCTCGCGCGCAGCGTCCGCCAGAGCTTTGACGCGACCGTGGTAGCGAAAGCCTCCGCGGTCGAAGACGACCGACTCGACGCCCTTCTCAATCGCGCGCTCGGCAATCGCCTTTCCTACGCGACGCGCCGCCTCGATGTTGCCGCCCGTCTCGCCGCGCAAGTCCTTCTCGGTGGTCGAGGCCGAGGCGATGGTCACGCCTCGCTCGTCGTCAATCACCTGCGCGTAGATGTGGCTGAGGCTGCGGAATATCGCGAGCCTCGGACGCTCGCCCGTGCCGCTCATGCGTTTGCGTATGCGCGTGTGGACAGCCCTGCGAACCGCTGCTTTCTTTTTCTTCGCCATCTCTTTCCTCGTAAATGGTGAATGGTGAATCGTCAATGGTAAAAGCAGTTTCTATTTACCATTGACCATTTACTATTTACCCGTCTTGCCCGGCTTGAGCTTGAGCTGCACGTCGGCGTAGCGCACGCCCTTGCCCTTGTAGGGGTCGGGCTTGCGTAGGCCGTGCATCTCCGCCGCGACCTGACCGAGCTTCTGCTTATCAATCCCGGAGAGCGTCAGCGTCAACTGGTACTGCTGGATCGAGGCTTTGGCCGGAACGCGCTCGCCCTTCGCCTCGATGCCTTCGGGCAGAGGGAATTCGACGGGGTGCGAGTAGCCCAGAGAGAAGACGATCTTCTTGCCCTGTATGTCGGCCTTGTAGCCGACGCCGACCACGTCCATCTGCTTCGTGAACCCTTCGGTCACGCCGACGACGGCGTTGTTGGCGAGGGCGCGCGCAAGACCGTGGTTGGCGCGGAACTCGTCCGACGCGCGCTCGGCCTGCAATTGCCCGTCTTCGAGCTTGAAGGTGACGCCCTCAGGAATCGGCGTCCGCAGAGTCCCCTTCGGCCCCTTCACCTCGATCTCCCGCTCGTGGAGCGTCACAGTGACGCCCTTCGGAACCGCGATAACTTTTTTGCCAATGCGAGACATAACAACCTCCGTGACAGGTAAACGGTGACAGGTGACAGGTGAAAAGCTTTTTCTTGTCACCTGTCACTTGTCACCTGTCACGCTAATAGATTTGTGCCAGCACCTCGCCGCCGACGTTCTCGCGGCGGGCGCGCTTGCCCGACATCAGGCCGCGCGAGGTCGAGACGATGTTGACGCCGTAGCCGCCCAAGACCTTCGGTATGTCGGTCGCGCCCATGTAGACGCGGCGACCGGGCGTCGAGACGCGCGACAGGTGCGTGATCGAGGACGTTCCGCGCGCGTCGTAGCGCAGGAAGATGCGTATGGTGCGCTTGACGCCTTCGCCCTTCGTGACGAAATTGTTGATGTAGCCCTCTTCCTTCAGGATGCGGGCGATCTCCAGCTTCAGCTTCGACGCCGGGATGTCAACGCGCGAGTGCTTTGCGGCAATCGCGTTACGCATCCGCGTCAGCATGTCGGCAATAGGATCAGTCATTCTTGAAACTCCAAAAAAAACGTGACAGGTGACAGGTGACAGGTGACAGGTAAGAACAAGTTTTTTCTTGTCACCTGTCACGGTTTACCTGTCACGGCTTTTCTTACCAGCTCGACTTGACGACGCCCGGTATCTGCCCCTGCAAAGCAAGCTCGCGGAAGCAGATGCGGCACAGCTTGAACTTACGCAGGTAGGCGCGTGGACGCCCGCAACGCTCGCAACGCGTATAGCCGCGCGACGAAAATTTCGGCGTCCGCTTGGCCTTCGCAATCAATGATTTCTTTGCCATATCACCTTCTCGTAAATGGTAAATGGTGAATGGTAAATGGTGGTTTTATCTATTCACCATTTACCATTTACCATTTACGGCTTTCATTGTCGGAACGGCATGCCGAGCGCCTTGAGGAGCGCGCGCGCCTGCTCGTCGTCGCGTGCGGTGGTGACGATTGAGATGTTCATCCCGCGCGTCTTGTCCACCTTGTTGAAATCAATTTCGGGAAAAATCAACTGGTCGCGCACGCCGAGCGTGTAGTTGCCGCGACCGTCGAACGCCTTGGGGCTGACGCCACGGAAGTCGCGCACGCGCGGCAGTGCGACCGTTATCAAGCGGTCGAGGAACTCGTACATGCGCTCGCCGCGCAGCGTGACCATCGTGCCGATGGGCATGCCCTGACGCAGCTTGAACGTCGCGATGGACTTTTTGGCGCGCGTCGTGACAGGCTTCTGGCCCGTGACAGCGCGAATCTCGTCCGCGCCCGTGTCAACGATCTTCGCGTTGGCTATCGCCTCGCCGAGTCCCATGTTGATGACGATCTTCTCCAGCTTCGGAACCGCCATAGGGTTCTCGATGCCGAACTCTTTGGCAATCGCCGGGGCGATCTCTTTCTGGTAACGCTCTTTCAGTCTGGCTGCCATTGCTCACTCCGTTAGCAGTTTTCAGTTTTAAGTTTTCAGTTCTCAGTAAAGCTCTTTCGCGTTCTTACTGAAAACTAAAAACTGAAAACTGAAAACTATTACTCCTTGTCCAGCGCCTGACCGCTGCCCGACGCGACGCGCGTCTTCGAGCCGTCGTCGGCTACGTCGTAACGCACGCGCGTCGCCTTGCCCGACTGCGGGTCAATGAGCTGGACGTTCGAGATGTTGATGAAGGCTTCCTTTTCGAGGATGCCGCCGCCGCGCCCCGCCTGCGGGTTCGGGCGCTGGTGCCGCTTGACCATTGCCACGCCCTCGACCTTGACTTTGCCGGCGCCGGGGTTCACTTCGAGAATGCGACCACGCTTGCCTTTGTCTCGGCCCGCCATGATGATGACCGTGTCGCCCTTCTTAACTTTCACGCGCTTCGTTACTGACTGTGCCATTTCCTTAAATCACCTCCGGCGCGAGCGAAACGATCTTCATGAAGTTGCGGTCGCGAAGCTCGCGCGCCACGGGGCCGAAGACGCGCGTCCCGATGGGCGTGTCGTCCGGCTTGATCAGCACGCACGCGTTCTGGTCGAAGCGTATGTACGTCCCGTCCTTGCGCCGCACCTCTTTCGCTGTGCGGACGATGACGGCGTTGTGCACCGTGCCCTTCTTGACGGCCCCGTCCGGCGAGGCCTCTTTGACCGTGACCTTAATTTTGTCGCCGAGCGTCGCCCGCGCGGCCTTCGTCGAGCCGCCCACGGTCTGAATCATCTCGACGCGCCGCGCGCCCGAATTGTCCGCAACGTCCAAAGACGTTTGCATCTGGATAGCCATCTCTACACCTCGTAAATCGTTAATCGTAAATCGTGAATCGTGGAAGACAGGTTGTATCTATTCACGATTTACGATTTACCATTTACGGCTTTTACTTCTCTGCCTTCTGAATGATCTCGACGACGCGCCAGCGCTTGCGCGCCGACATGGGCCGGGTCTCGACGATGCGAACCTTGTCGCCGACGGTTGCGCCCTGCTCGTTGTGCGCCATGAACTTCGACGTGCGGCGGACGTAGCGACGATACTTCGGATGCTTGATGAGACGGTCAACGCGCACCACGCAAGACTTCTCCATCTTGTCCGACGCCACGACGCCGATCTTCTCCGCGCGTCGCGTCGTGCGCGCAGCTTCCGCGCCCGTCGCGTCGCCCGCCTGCGCGTCAACTCCCGCGGCCTGCGCTTTCGCGAGACCCTCGCCGGACGCGCTCGCCTCGGCGGCACTGTCGCCGTCGGTCGTCGTCACTTCTTCTTTTGTCTCTTCTGCCATCACAAAAACCTCGTAAATGGTGAATGGTCAATGGTGAATGGTTAAAAGTAGTTTCTATTTACCATTGACCATTTACTATTTACCGCTTGCCGCCTCCTGCTCGCGCTGGCGCATCATCGTGCGAATGCGCGCGAGCGACTTCTTCTCGCGGCGCGCGGCATTCACGGCGTCAACCTCGCCGAGCGCGAGCTTGAAGTTGAGGCGGAACAAAGATTCCTTAATCCGCGCGGCCTCTTCCTTCAGCTCCTCGCTCGTCATGTTGTGCAGGCGCTCTAAATCGTCACGTCTCTTCATAACTTAAACCGCGCCCCCTTCCTGCTCCGCGCGCGAAACGAACTTGCACTTGATGGGAAGCTTCTGCGCCGCGAGCCGCATGGCCTCGCGCGCCATCGTCTCGTCCACGCCCTCTATCTCGTAGAGGATGCGACCGGGCTTGACGACCGCAACCCAGTGGTCGGGAGCGCCCTTGCCCTTGCCCATACGCGTCTCCGCGGGCTTCTTCGTAATCGGCTTGTCGGGAAACATGCGAATCCAGATTTTGCCGCCGCGCTTGACGTGGCGCGTCATCGCGATACGCGCGGCCTCGATCTGCCGGTCGGTGATCCACCCCGGCTCCAGCGTCTTCAGGCCGTACTCACCGAAGCTGATCTTAGAGCCGCGCTGCGCCGCGCCCGTCATCCGCCCCTTCATCTGCTTCCGGTGCTTAACCTTCTTCGGCATCAACATGATTGCTCACTCCGTTCGCCGTGACAGGTGAACAGTGACAGGTGACGGGATGAAATGGATTTACTTGTCACCTGTCACTTGTTACCTGTCACTATCTTTATCTTCCGCCGCCGCCGCCGCGCGGGCCACGCCCACCGGGGCCGCCGGGGCCACGTCCGCGCGGGCGGTCGTCGCCGTCGCGGTCACGACGCGGACGCCTGCCGTCGCCGCGCTCCGGCCTCGGCTCGTTGATCGGGTCGGGCTGCGTGCCGCGAGCCATCGCCGCCTTCGGGTCGAGAATCTCGCCGCGGTAAATCCAGCACTTGACGCCGATGACGCCGAACGTCGTGTGCGCCTCTGCGAAGCCGTAGTCAATGTCTGCGCGCAAGGTGTGCAAGGGCAGACGCCCCTGCAAGTGCCACTCGGTGCGCGCGATCTCCGCGCCGTTAAGACGGCCCGCGACCTTGACCTTGATGCCCTGCCCGCCGAACCGCAGAGTCTCCTCGACGGTCTTTCGCATGGCGCGGCGGAAGGCGATGCGCTTCTCTAACTGCTGGGCGATCTTCTCGGCCTGCAACTGCGCGTTCAGCTCCGGCTTGTGAATCTCCTGTATGGAGACGAGGACTTCCTTGCCCGTGCGCGCGGAGATGTCCGCCTTGAGCTTGTCAATCTCCGCCCCTTTGCGCCCGATGATGATGCCGGGGCGCGAGGTGTAGATGATGAGCTTGAGGCGGTAGGCCGCGCGCTCCACGTCAACGTGCGAGACGCCAGCGCCCATGAAGCGGCCCTTCATCTGCGCCTTGAGCTTCAAGTCTTCAAGGAGGTAGTCGCCGTACTGCTTCTTTGCGAACCAGTGCGAATGCCAGTCCTTGTTGTAGCCGAGGCGGAAGCCGTAAGGATGAACTTTCTGACCCACAATGTTCTCCTGAATGGGTTCTGGGTTTTGGGTTCTGGGTTTTGGCTTTCAACCTAACACCCAGCACCTAACACCCGGAACCAATCTTATTCCGTTGCTTCTTCAGCCGGAGCCGCTTCCTCTTTTTTGGAGGCGCGCTTCGTAGACTTCTTCTCCGCGGCCCCTTCGGAGGCTGCGGCTTTCTTTGCGGTCGCGCCGCCCTTCTTAGCGGCTGCCTTGCCCTTCGGCTCGGCTGTGGGCTTCGCGCCCTTCTTAGCCTTCGGCGCGGCCTTGCCCTTCGGCTTGTCCGCGCCGTCTTCGCTCGCGACCAGAACGGTCACGTGGCAGAAGTGGCGCTGCTCGCGGTAGGCGCGGCCCTGCGGCGCGGGGCGCACGCGGCGACGATTCTTGGTCGGCCCGATGTCAACGAAGCACGTCTTGACGACAAGCTCGTCCGGGTCAACCGCGACGTTCTGCCGCTCGGCGGTCTCGGTCGCGTTGGCGATGGCCGAGCGTAGGCACTTCTCGATGAGCGGGGCTGCGCGCTTGTTCGTGAACCTGAGAATCGCCAACGCCTCGCCCACGCGCTTGCCGCGAATCATGTCAACCACGAGACGCGCCTTCTGCGCCGACCCGCGTAAATATTTTGCACTCGCTATCGCTTCCATGCTTAACCTCAGTAAATGGTAAATGGTGAATGGTAAATGGCTGTTCTATCTATTCACCATTTACCATTTACTATTCACTATCTCGCCGGTTTCGACGACTTCTCCGCCTTCGTGCCCGAGTGGCCCTTGAAGGTGCGCGTCGGGGCGAACTCGCCGAGCTTGTGGCCGACCATGTTCTCCGTGACGTAGACGGGGATGTGGCGCTTGCCGTTGTGGACGCCGAAGGTCAGGCCGACGAAGTCGGGCGTGATGGTCGAGCGGCGCGACCAGGTCTTGACCGCGGGCGGACGATTGCCGCTCTGGCGTATCGCCTCGACCTTCTTCTCCAGATGCCCGTCTATGAACGGGCCTTTTTTAACTGAACGTGCCATTGTTTTCTCGCTTCGCTCGAAAAGGGTGTTGGGTTTTAGGTGTTGGGTTTTGGTTTTAACTAACACCCAGCACCTAGCACCCAGAACCTGCTTTTACTTCACTCGACGGTCGCGCACGATCATCTTCGTGGTGCGCTTGTTCTTGCGCGTCTTGTAGCCGCGCGTCGGCTGGCCCCAAGGCGTCACGGGGTGGCGACCGCCCGAAGTCTTGCCTTCGCCGCCGCCGTGCGGGTGGTCAACCGGATTCATCGCGACGCCGCGAACTTTCGGACGTAGCCCGTGCCAGCGCGAGCGCCCGGCCTTGCCGTAAGAGACGTTCTCGTGCTCGACGTTCCCGACCTGTCCGACGGTCGCGTAACAGACAACGGGGACGCGCCGAACCTCGCCCGAAGGCATGCGAACCTGCGCGTGATCGCCCTCTTTCGCGACGAGCTGCGCGAAGCCGCCCGCCGAGCGCACTAGCTGTCCGCCCTTGCCCGGTCGCAGCTCGATGTTATGAATCTGCGTGCCGAGCGGGATGTTGCGAATCGGGAGCGCGTTGCCGGGAAGGATGTCGGCTTCGGGGCCGCTCATCACGGTCTTTCCGACTTCGATCCCCGTAGGCGCGATGATGTAGCGCTTCTCGCCGTCGAGGTACGTGATGAGCGCGATGTGCGCCGAGCGGTTCGGGTCGTACTCGATCTGCGTGACGCGCCCCGGCACGCCCGACTTGTCGCGCTTGAAGTCAATGATTCGGTAGTGGCGCTTGTGGCCGCCGCCGCGACGACGCACCGTGATGTGGCCGTCGTTGTTGCGACCCGAAATGCGCGTCTTCGGCTCAAGCAGAGACTTCTCAGGCTCCGCGCCCGGCGTCAGCTCGTCGCGCGTCAGGTACGTCTGGTAGCGACGCGCCGGCGATGTCGGTGTAAGTTTCTTGATGCCCATCTTTTTATTGCGGATTGCGGATTGCGGATTGCGGATTTGATGAACGGCGGCAAGCAGCCTGATTCATTCCGCACCTCACAACTAGCAATCAGTCAAACCGAGTTCACTTCTCATTTGCGGTCGGAACGCCGACGGCGGAGTGTCTTTCAATCCGCAATCCGCAATCCGCAATCCGCAATTCCTAGATGTTCTCGCCGTAGTCGAACGGCGGCTGGCCCGCCTTGAGCGTGACGTAGGCTTTCTTCCAAGAGGGCTTGCGGCCCTCGAAGCGTCCGCGCCGCGCCATCTTGCCTTCGTAGTTGATGGTTCGCACCGCGTCAACCTGCACGTTGAATATGCGCTCGACCGCCGACTTGATCTCCGGCTTCGTGGCGTGGCGGTCAACGCGGAAGGTCAAAAGCTGGCGACCGTCCTGCGACTCTTCCTTCGCGACGAGCGCCTTCTCCGTGATGACCGGCGCTTTGATGATGTCCCAAATCGTTCTCATCAGAAACCTCGTAAATGGTAAATGGTGAATGGTAAATGGCGGCCCTATCTATTCACCATTTACTATTTACCATTCACGGCTTTTAAGCCGCTTCCTCTTCCTGCGCGCCCTCGGCGTCGCCGCTTTCGGCCACAGCCGCGACCGACTTCTTCGGGTCGAGCAAAGCTTCGACCTGCTCTGCCGCCGAGCGCGACATGACAAGCTTCTCGTGATACAGAATGTCGTAGATGTTCAGGCCGCCCGCGCCCA
>DASQLL010000010.1:0-2658 GCA_035630035.1 Pyrinomonadaceae bacterium
CGTCTGCGGCGGCGGGACGACTACCTTCTCGCCCTTCTGCCAGTTGGCGGGCGTCGCGCATGCGTTGTCGTCGGCGGTCTGCAAAGCGTCGAGAGCGCGCATCACTTCATCAATGTTGCGCCCTAAGCTCATCGGATAGTAGATGAGCGCGCGCACCTTCTGATTCGGGTCAATGATGAAGACCGCGCGCACGGTGGCGGTGTCGGAGGCCGACGGGTGAATCAGTCCGTATTTCTGCGCGACCTTCGTGTCGAGGTCTGCGACTACGGGGAAGTCAATCTTAACTCCGAAATGCCCCTCGATGTTTCTGATCCAGGCGATGTGCGCGGGCACTGAATCAACCGAGAGGCCGATGAGCTGCGCGCCGCGCTGCTTGAAATCCTCGGAGCGGCGCGCGAACTCTACGAACTCCGTCGTGCAGACGGGCGTGAAGTCCGCCGGGTGCGAGAAAAGTACGACCCACTTGCCCTTGTAGTCCGAGAGCTTCAACATGCCTTGCGTTGACTTGGCCTCGAAGTCCGGGGCGGGATCGTTGATGCGAGGCAACGTGTTGGAGGTTTCTTGTGTCGCTGCTGTGCTCATGGCTCGACTCCTGTTCGGGTTGAAATTGAAAATGCGAACACTCGGTTCGGCTCGATAAAGACTCGCGCGCTGCTCGCCCGCGTGACTACTTCGGTTTGCGATTTCGGCTTGCCGCAAGCTTACACAAAATCCGTGGCATTTCAACTGCCGGAGGACTGTCGAAAAGCGCTGCGGCGACTTGAAGCAAGTTGCGCTTCCGAGTCGTCTCGCAGCTTATACGATATAGTGCATGGCGCGCTGCATTCGCTCACCTCGAATTGTTGGAAGGTACAAACTGCTCTGGCTTTCCGACGCGAAA
This sequence comes from Pyrinomonadaceae bacterium, assembly GCA_035630035.1. GTDB lineage: Bacteria > Acidobacteriota > Blastocatellia > Pyrinomonadales > Pyrinomonadaceae > QHXN01. The sequence continues at coordinate 881 of DASQLL010000010.1, forward strand.
TCCGCTAAACACACATCAGTAAACGATATTCCATCCCGCCGGCTCTGTGGCACGCACGTTGCTCAACAGTCATGCGACTGTTGAGCAACGCCGAGGGCACGCCACAAACGGCGCGGCAAAAAGACAGTTGAGGAGGATTTGAAGAGATGTTGAGAAAAGAGAATAGATTCAGTCGCAACGCGATCAGTTTATTTGTTCTATTCGCATTACTGCTGGGGACGGTCGTCCCCTCTTTCGCGGCAACGCAGCGACGCCGCACGCGGCGAGCGCCCGTGAGGCGTGTTGTAACGCCGCCCGTTCGTCTCTACACCGTTCCTGCCGACACGGTTATTCGCGTCCGCATGGATACCGAATTGAATTCTAAGACGGCGCGCGTCGGCGACCGCTTCTCGACGAGCGTGACCGAGCCTGTCTACGGCCAGAGCGGCATCGAAGTCGTCCCCGTCGGCAGCAAGGTCTGGGGCCGCGTGACGACAGTGACCCGCGCGGGGCGACGCACGCCGGGCAAAATCACAGTCGCCTTCAACTCGGTCGAGCTGCCGAGCAACGCGCGCTACACGGTCAACGGCTCGCTCACGAGCTTGCAGGCCGACGACGTGAACGCGGACAACGAGGGCACGGTCGCGGGCAAGGGCAATCGTAAGCGCGACGCGGTCTTCATAGGCGGCGGCGCGGCGACGGGCGCTATCATCGGCGGCATCGCCGGCGGCGGCAAGGGCGCGGCCATCGGCGCGATACTCGGCGGCGGTCTCGGCACGGGCGCGAGGGTCTACGAGAAGGAACAAGATGCCGAGGTGAAATCTGGCACGGAGTTCGGCGTCATCCTCAACCGAAGCGTCTCGATGCCTGAGTATAAGGCTCGCTAAGTTTTCACGAGATCGGTAACCCTCGCAGGTTGCCGGTGGTTGGAAGCCCGCAAGCGAAGGGGAGAGCGCGGGCGGGCTTCCCACCCAATTTAGAAATCGGTCTTTACGAAAAAGGCCGTCCGAGTTCGGTCGCCCCTGTCAAGACGTAAGCGAGCGACCGCAATCGAAGAGGCACGGTGCGAAGGGGAGAGCGCACCGTGCCTCTTTGAATTTTCGATAGTATCTTAGAGGCAGAAACGCGACCGTCAGGGAGCGTGTCAACATCACCTATGACACGCTCCCTGACGGTCGCGTTTCTGCTTCATAACTCTAACCGCTCGCCGCTGACTTCTCTTCTCTGCGAAATACGACGCGCCCGCCGACAATCGTCGCGACCGCCGCGCCGCGCAGAGTCCACCCGTCGAAGGGCGTGTTGCGGCTCTTCGATTTTGAGCGCGCGGCGTCGAACGTCCAACTCGAATCCGGGTCGAGAATCGTCACGTCGCCGTGCGCGCCCGCGCGGAGCGTGCCGCGGCCTTCGAGACGGAAAACGCGCGCGGGGCCTACGGAGAAAAGCTCTACGAGACGTTCGAGATTGATGACTCCAACGTGGACTAAGCGTTCGAGCGCGAGGCCGACGGCGGTCTCAAGCCCCGTGATGCCGAACGGCGCGTGGTCGAATTCGAGAGCCTTCTCGTCGGCGTGGTGCGGCGCGTGGTCGGTCGCGATTGCGTCAATCGTGCCGTCGGCGATGGCTTCGAGGACGGCGTCGAGATGCTCGCGGCTCCGAAGCGGCGGACTCATCTTCGTGTTTGTGTCGTACCCCTCGCACGCGGCGTCCGTCAGCGTGAAGTGATGCGGCGTGACCTCGCACGTCACGTGCGCGCCGCTTTCCTTCGCGCGGCGCACGGCCTCGATTGCCCCTCGCGTCGA
>DASQLL010000011.1:0-3026 GCA_035630035.1 Pyrinomonadaceae bacterium
GATGAGTGATGAGTGATGAGTGATGAGTGATGAGTAAAGACTAATAGCTTTAACTCATCACTCATCACTCATCACTCATCACTATTCGCACAGCTATGAATTTAACCGGCACTTATCTTGTTACAGGCGGGGCGGGATTCATCGGCTCGCACATCGCGGCGACGCTCGCCGCATCGGGGGCGCGCGTTCGCGTCCTCGACGACCTCTCGACGGGCTACACCGAGAATCTCGAAGAGATCGGCGGGCGCGTCGAGTTCATACGCGCGAGCATTCTCGACCCCGAAGCGCTCAAGCGCGCATTGGCGGGCGTCGAAGTTGTATTTCACGAGGCGGCTATACCGAGCGTTCCGCGCTCGATTGATAATCCGGTGGAGACACACCGCGCCTGCGTCGAAGCGACCTTCGCGCTTTTAGTCGCGGCGCGCGAAGCGGGCGCGCGACGCCTCGTCTACGCCGCTTCAAGCTCCGCATACGGCGATCAGCCGACGCTCCCGAAGGTCGAGGACATGCGCCCCGACCCTTTAAGCCCATACGCCGCGGCAAAGCTCGTCGGCGAATACTACTGCCAAGTATGGGCACGCTCCTACGGATTCGAGACGGTCGCGCTGCGCTACTTCAACGTCTTCGGCCCGCGCCAAGACCCCGGCTCGCAATACTCCGGCGTCGTCTCGCGCTTCATGGACGCGCTGATGAACGGCACGAGACCTGTAATTTACGGCGACGGCGAGCACTCGCGCGACTTCACATACGTCTCAAACGTTGTAGAAGCCAACCTGCGCGCCGCGGAGACGGCGCATGGCATCGGCCAGACCATCAACGTCGCAACGGGGCGTCGCGTGACGCTCAACGAACTGCTCGAAACGCTCAAGAGGGTGACTGGAAAGACGGACGTTGAGGCCGAATACCGCGAGCCGCGCGTCGGCGACATCCGCGACAGTCTCGCCGACATCACGCGCGCGCGCAAGCTTCTGGGCTACGAACCCGTCGTCAGTTTGGAAGAGGGCTTGCAGAAGACGATGGAGTGGTGGAAGCAGAGCCGCTACGCGAAGGCTTAGAGCGGATCGCCCTTGAGTTTACGAATGCCTGTTTAGAGGCGTGCAATGCACGCCGTCTCAACCTGCGATGAAACTTGAGACGGCGTGCATTGCACGCCTCTAAACAGGCATTCGTAAACTCAATCGAAAACCGCTCTACATCTCATCTGCACTCGTAACGAACACTCAGTTTGAGCGTCTGCTGCCGGAGGATGCAGCCCGGGCCTTCCTGCGAGATGGCGGTCAGCGTCGTGTCAAGCTTCTGCGTAAAGGAGGACGGCGGCCCGATATCCGTGCAGGGACTGTTAGCGTAGTTCGTGTTCGGCACGTTCACGATGTAGGACAGTTCGACCGGATTGTTCACCGGGCCTATGTCCAGAATGTTATTGCCCACCGGAAGGGGGAACCCCGCCGGCGCTTGAACTGTAAAGTTGGCGGAGTCGCCCGCCGGCCCGCCATCCGTGCGAATTAGGCCGATGACGTTGAAAGACTCAGAGGCGGGGTTGGGCATGATTTTGATTTTGAAGGCCGTCTCGATGTAAGGACGGACGGGGGCGCCAGGCGCTGTCACGAGCACATCCTTCGCCCCCACGACCTCCATGACGTTATCAGCGCCGTTAGGATCATTGGGGTCGGGGGTGATGTCAAAGTTAATACCTTTGATGGCGCTCGGAACGTGGTAATAACGACGGCAGGAGTTATCCTGCTCGTCGCTTTCCGTAATCTGATTGTCCGAGTCAATGTTCAGCGTGACGAGGTAGAGTCCGCAGAGCAGAGGCGAGGGGAGCACTCCCGTGCAGGAGGAGGGCGGGAAGGTTATGGACGCGGAGCCGCCCGGTTGAAGGGCCGGGCCGGTCACTGTACAAGTCGCTAAGGTCGCGCCGGGCGACACCGTTGTGGCTCCGCCTGCCGCTATCAAAGTCGTCCTCTGGATGACGATCTGCACGTTATAAGGAGTCTGAACGGCCCCCGCCCCATTATTCGTAATCGAAAAGTTGGTCAGCCCGCTCAGGGCCGCGCCTCCGGGGTCTTCCATGACGAAGCCGTTAATCCCCAAACCCTGCACGAAGAAATTTGTGGGACTGGCAACGTCGGGCTGGCACGCGAGATTCGCCAACTGCTGCTGCTGCTGGCTACGGCAGGTTGATAAGAACGCGAAGAGAACAAACAAGAGAGTGAGTGCGATTTGTCGGGTCATAATCTCCTCCTGATGGAAGTCGGACGGAGTGTTGCGGAGTGCGACCTTAGGGATTTGGCGTCATCCGTCGAAGCCTTTTGAAATGTTACTCGCGAGGAATTAAAAGGGACGTTTCGACTGCGTTGCGAGGAGGTCAGATCAAGAGCGAAGCGCGCAAATGTTATTCCCCTTTTTCGCTTCCGTCAACAAGACTTTGACGGAAGCGTTGCCTCTCTACGTCGCTCTCTAGCTCGCCGCCAGTTGCTTGAGGCTTATTGTGTAAGGCGGACGTGCGACACCGCGGTCGGTGATGATGGCTGCGATTAGCTCGTTGGGCGTCACGTCGAAGGCGGGGTTGTGGACGGCGACGCCTTCGGGGGAGAGGCGCTGCTCGCGTATGTGCGTGACCTCGCGCGCATCGCGCTCCTCGATTGGAATCTGCTCGCCGGTCGGGAGCGAAAGGTCAACGGTCGAGACGGGCGCGGCGACGTAGAAGGGAATCGAGTGCTGGCGCGCTAAGACGGCGACCATGTAAGTGCCGATCTTGTTGGCCGTGTCGCCGTTCGCGGCGATGCGATCCGCGCCGACGACAACACAGTCCACCTTGCCCTGCTTCATCACGTGCCCGGCCATGTTGTCCGTGATTACGGTGACGGGGATTTCATCCTTCTGAAGCTCCCACGCGGTCAGCCGCGCGCCTTGCAGGAACGGGCGCGTCTCGTCCGCGATGACGGCGACGCGCTTGCCCGCGTCGCGCGCGCCTCGTATGACGCCGAGCGCAGTGCCGTAGTCGCCCGCGGTTGCGAGCGCGCCCG
>DASQLL010000012.1:0-17010 GCA_035630035.1 Pyrinomonadaceae bacterium
AACGTCCTGCACATCGAGCTGGGCGAGCCTCTGGCCGCGCCGACGCCGGAAGTGTCAACGGCGAAAGTCGGCCCGCCGAAGCTTGCGCGCAAGATCGGCTCGCCGGAACTGCACAAGGACGGCGACGGCGTTCTGGTCGGCATCATTGACGTGCAGGGCTTCGACTTCTCACACCCGGACTTTCTCGACGCCAGTGGGAAGACGCGCTTCATACGCATCTGGGATCAGGGCGCACCGCCGGGCTTCTCGCGCCCGCGCCCGCAGGGAAGCCGTCAGTTCGCCTACGGCGCGGAGCTGACGGACAAGCATCTGAACGCGGCGATTGCCGCCTCGAAGCGGCTCAACCTCCCGCCCTACGAGCTTGAGCGGCAGACGCAGATGGTCGCAGGCTCGCACGCCACGCACGTGGCGAGCATCGCGGCTGGAAACTTGGGCGTCTGCCCGAAGGCGATGATCGCGGGCGTTCTAATCTCGCTGCCCGAAAAGGATCAGGACAAGCGTCAGTCCTTCTACGACTCGACGCGCATCATGGACGCCGTTGATTATCTCGTCGGCCTCGCGGAAGAGTTGTCGCGAAAGCTTCGCAAGCCCGTCCCGCTCTCGATCAACGTGAGCCTCGGGACGAACGGCCACGCGCACGACGGGTCGAGCGCGGTCTCGCGCTGGATTGACTCGGCGATGTCTGCTCCGGGCCGCTGCATCTCCGTCGCGGCGGGCAACGCCGGACAGGAGAAGGCGGAGTTCGACGGCGACATGGGCTACGTCATGGGGCGCATACACACGAGCGGCCAGATACCCGCGCGCGAGCTGGTGAAAGACATCGGATGGATCGTCGTCGGCAACGGCCTGATGGACATCTCGGAGAACGAGTTGGAAATCTGGCACAGCCCGCAAGACCGCTTCACCGTCAGCCTTCGCCCGCCCGGCTCAAGCGAGTGGATCGGCCCCGTCGAGCCGCAACAGTTCATCGAGAACCGGCAGTTGCGCGACGGCAGTTTCGTCAGCATCTACAACGAGCTTTACCACCCCGCGAACGGCGCGAACTACATCTCGATATACCTCTCGCCGTTTTTGACGGAGCAGGGCGTGGTGGGCATCCCCGCCGGACGCTGGACTGTTCGCCTGCGCGGACTTGAAGTGCGCGACGGCTCATACCACGGCTGGATAGAGCGCGACGACCCGCGGCGCATGGGGCGCGTCGGGCAGAGGGATGCGTGGCGCTTCCCTTCGTTCTTCGCCGAGGACTCGAACGTGGACGACTCGTCCGTAAGCTCGCTTGCATGCGGCCACCGCGTCCTCTCCGTCGCCAACCTGAACGAGCCGCTTGAGCGCATCAACATCACCAGCAGTCAGGGGCCGACGCGCGACAACCGCAACAAGCCGGACACAGCCGCGCCGGGCACGGACATCGTCGCCGCGAAAGGCTTCGCGGGGCCTGACGACCTTTGGGTCTCGATGACGGGGACGAGCATGGCAAGCCCTTACGTGTGCGGCGTGGCCGGGCTGATGATGGCGGCGCAGCCGAAGCTCAGCGCGGCGCAGATCGAAGGCATCATCATACGCACCGCGCGGCCCCTGCCGGGCGGCGGCTTCAAGTGGCAAAACAGCGCGGGCTTCGGGCGTATAAACCCGGAAGCCTGCGTTCAGGAGGCAGCGGCGATTAACAAGAGAAAGGATTTGACCAAATGAAGCTCACGGTCTTTCAGTCGCAAAAAGGGGACTGCCTTCTACTCACCGGCGGCGACGGGCGAATGATACTTGTTGACGGCGGGATGGCCGCCTCCTATTCGCAACACGTCGCGCCCGCGCTCGGAAGGCTGCGCGCGGGCAAGAAGGTGATTGATGTCGTCTACGTCTCGCACATAGATCAGGATCACATCTCCGGCGTCCTGCAAATGATGGACGACGAGGTGGAGTGGCGCATTCACGACTTCCAAATAAAGAGCGGCAACGCGCAGCACAAAGCCCCCCGCGCGCCGCGACCGCCCAAAGTGAAGACCATCTGGCACAACGCCTTTCACGAGCAGGTGACGAAGAACGCGGGCCAGATCGAGGACATGCTCGCGGCGTCGGCGGCGATACTTTCCGGCTCGGACGTGGAGGTCGTAAAAGCGCTCGCGTCGAAGCAGGGCGAGCTTGCGACGAGCATCGCCGAAGCCATACAGCTCTCGCGCCGCGTAAGCCCCGAACAGCTCGGCATCAAGCTCAACCCACCCTCGAAGGGAAAGCTCATGCTCGTGCGCGACCCGCCCGGCCCGGCCATCAGGCTCGGCGGGATGCGCCTGCGAATCATCGGGCCGTTCAACGAAGACCTCGTCAAGCTTAGGAAGGAGTGGAACGCTTGGCTTGAGAAGAATCAGAAGCGGCTCGCCTCGATTAAGAAGCAGGCCGACGAGGATTCGAGCGCCTTCGGCGTGAAGGAAATCTCCGACCTGATGTCGCCGAAGCTGCGACAGGCCGAAGAGCTGAGCAGCCTTCTGCCTCTGGAGAGCAAGCCCGGAAAGTTCAAGCTCGGAGCGCGCGCGAACGTGACGACGCCGAACCTCGCCTCGCTCATGTTTCTCGTCGAGGAAGCGGGCAAGACCGTCGTCCTCACGGGCGACGGCCATCAGGACGACATCCTGAAGGGACTCGCGCACGTCAAGAAGCTCGACGGCGCGGGCGGCATCCACGTCAACGTGCTGAAGGTGCAGCACCACGGCAGCGAGCACAACATTGACGAGCCTTTCTGCCGTGCAGTGACGGCGGATCATTACGTCTTCTGCGGGAACGGCGAGCACGAGAACCCCGACCTGCGCGTCATACAGGCCATCGCCGACTCGCGCATCGGAGAGCCGAGCAAACTTAGCCCGAACTCGCAGGCCGGCGACCCCTTCAAGTTCTGGTTCAACAGCAGCGTCGAGGCCACGGAGAAGGCCGAGGCAAAGGCGCACATGAAGGAGATCGGGATACTGGTTCGAGACCTTAAGAAGAAGAGCAAGGGCAAGTTGAAATTCTCCTTTCTCGACAAGCCGAGTTTCGATCTCAATGTTTGAAGCGGCGCGCGGCGTCGCATTCCCTGAGCGCGTGTGTCAACGCGCCCGCTTTTAAGGTATAAAGGCGCATGCGCGTTCTGGGGATTGATCCGGGCAGCGAGACGACTGGGTGGGGCGTCGTCGAGGGCGACGCGCGCCGCTACCGTCTGGTCAAGTTCGGGACGGTGAAGGCGAAGCCGCGCGAGAGGTTCGCGGCGCGGCTTTTGAAGATCAGCGTCGGCATAGAGGAGTTGATCGAGCGTTTCCGCCCCGACGTTTGCGCGGTCGAGGAGGCGTTCTTCGCCCTCAACGCCAAGACCGCGCTCCAACTCGGCCACGTGCGCGGCGTCGTGCTGCTTGCGGCGGAGCGCGCTGGAGTCGAGATAGCCGAGTACGCGCCGCGCCTCATCAAGCAGACGGTCGTCGGCTACGGAGCGGCTGAGAAGCAGCAGGTGCAGGAGATGATGCGCGTGCTTCTGAAATTGCGCGCCGCGCCCACGCCCCTCGACGCCTCGGACGCGCTCGCCGTCGCCGTCACGCACTTTCACCACGCGGGACTGCCGCGAGCAACGAAGGCCCCGCCCGCGCGCGCGAAACTCGAAGCGCTTCTGGCCGCCGCGAACCCTCGCCGCCGCGCGCCGCGCTGAATCAGTCAGTAGGAGATGGAAAGAGAAGCGGAAAGCGTTGATCCGCGAAACCACACGAAGCAGCACGAAGCTTTCGTGTGATTTGATTCGTGTCGTTTCGTGTAATTTCGTGGACGGCTTTTCTCATCTCTCAATCTCATAATTTCGATTTAGTCTCAAGACCTCGCCGCCCGGCTCGCAGACGCGGGCGTTAATTCCTGTCAGCCTCATCACAAAGGAGAGTGAAGCCATGCCTCATCAAGTCTTCAGCGTTTCCGTTTCAACATCATCTCAAACAATCAAGCGACGTCGCGTGCTGACGACGATGCTCGTGGCGCTCGTCGTGTCCGCAACGCTTTGCATGCCCGCGCGGGCGCAGAAGAGACGGCGAGCGCCCGCGGGTGGGCGCGTCGCCGTGGTGGTTGACGAGCGGCTGTCGGCTGTCCGCGACGCGCCGGAGCTTTCGGCGAATCTAGTGCAACGCCTGGGACGCGGGCGATACGTCGCGGTCGCGGGCGCGAAGGAATCGAGAGAAGGCGTTACGTTCTACCGCGTAGCGCTGACGCGAAGGACGAGCGGCTGGGTGCAGTCGGATGCGGTCGTCTCGCCCTCGCGCGCGGGCGACGACGCGCGCCTGCTGCGACTGATACGCGGCTCGTCCGAGTTCGACCGCGTTTCGCGCGCGCGAATCTTTCTCGACACGTTCGCGCGCTCGCCCCTGCGCCCCGCCGTGCTTCTTCTCTTCGGCGACGCGGCGGAGGAGGCCGCCGAGAAGTTGACGCGCGACGCGCAGCGACGCCTCGATGCACGCGAGATGGAGGCGGGCGGTGCTCCGCTCGCGAGCTACTTCCTCAACTTCAACGGCCTTGATCGTTATCGAAGGCAGGGAATCGTCTTCACCTTCGACCGCGCGTCGAAACGTTTTCGTTACGACGGCGCGAGCTGGCGCGAGATACTGCGACGCCACCCGCGGAGCGCCGAAGCCGCGGAGGCGAGCAAGCGTCTCGACGCGCTCGCGACCGCAGCCGCGCGCTGACTGCGCGGGCCGCCCGTATGCGTCGGCGGGAAAAGAAACGTCGCGGTAAATGGCTATTGCAAAATCGGGCGGGGGCAGTTAGATTGTCGGCGGAATCCATAGCGAGCCGTGTAGCAGGAGCCTCTCCCCCGAAACGGGGCGCGTCTGCTGCGTCAATCAAACTCTGGGAGGATGCAACAGTGCCGGTAGGAACGTGCCCTGACTGCGAAGCCGAAGTTCACGTTGATCTCGACGCCGACAAAGGCGACAACGTCGTCTGCGACGAGTGCGGGTCAGCGCTGGAGATTGTCGGACTCGACCCTGTCGAACTCGACATCGCCGAGGAAGACTCGGACGATGAGGACGAGGACGACGAGGAATACTGAAGTGGTAAATGGTAAATGGTAAATGGTGAATGGATGAAAGCAGTTTCTATTTACCATTTACCATTCACTATTTACCAGCCATGTAGCTCATGCGGTTCTGCCGGACGGAGAGGCCGCGCGGGGCTTCGACGCGGATTGCGTGGGAGCGTCCGTCGCGCCTTTTTTCTTCGGGCGGATAGAAGGCCAGCACGTAGGACGAAGTGACTTCCTCGGCGAGCGCTTTGAATAGCGGCCCGTAGTCCTCCGTGTTCGCGTAGACGTTGATGCCGCCCGTCTTCTCCGTCAGCCCGCTCACGTCGAGCGGCGTCGGTAGCGGCGAGCGGTCGGGCGAGGTTGCGACGAGCAGACGAGAGTAGGACGGAAGCGTCACAGTGTAGACGCTCACCTCCGCGTCGTTGGCGCGCTCGATCACCGTGGCGGGCGCAACCGTGTCGCCGACGGGGAAGCCGTCTGTGACGACGACCACGGCCCGCTTCAACAGACGCCGCTCGCGCGTGCGCGGCGCATTGCGGACAAGAAGGCGCACGGCGTCGTCAACCGCGTCGTATGTGTGCGTCGAAAGCCCGCTCGCTTCGCGCGCCATGCGCTCGATGGCGCGTTCGAGCTTGCGAGAGTCGCTCGTGAAAGACTGCAAGACGCGCGCGGTCATGCCGAAGCTCATCACAGCGAACGTCGCCTCGCGGGTCGAGAGTTTTTCGGAGAAGGCGCGCATGGCGGCTTGCAGCCTGACGAACTCTTCGGGCGTCATGCTGCCCGACACGTCAACGGCGAAGACGACCGCGACGGGACGCTCCGCGCCTCCGCGCCGCTCGACGTTGACGAACGCGACGGCTCGCTCTTCACCGTCCTCGTAGAGCTTGAAGTCTTCGGGGCGCAGGCCGCGCACGGGCTTGCCTTCGGCGTCCGTCACCGTCACCTCAACCAACACGAGGTCTGTGTCAATCTTCAACACGTCCTCGTCGTCTATTATGATTTCGGGAGACGCGGCGGGACGCTGATGTGAGTCATTAAGTTTTTGTTGTTGCGCGTGCGTGCCGTGCGTCGCGCTTGAGAGGACGAGCAGCGGCGCGATCAGAAGCAGCGCGAGGGCGAGCCGCGCGGCGGGGGACTTCGAGAGCCTCTTTCGATTCGACAGAGAAGGCATGACTTCGGGGCTACAAAACTTTCGACGTTCAAAATCGCGTCGGGCGGATTATACGTTCTCTCTCGCCTCTCGCGCCAGAGCGCCCGCGGGGCAACAGTCGAGCGCGCCCATTGCATCAACACAGTTCGGACGGCGCAGCTTCCGAGCGAGGGGGAGCATGTTATAATCCGCGCGCGTTCAGTTGGATGCTCCCGACGACCTTAAAAAGACCAAGAATTAAAATGCACAGACGGAAATTTATTTTAAGCCTGCTCGCGCTATCGCTTTTCGTGTCGGGAGCGGCGACCGCCGGCGCGCAGAAGAAGCAGAAGAATCCGCCGACGACGACGGGAGGAGTCAGCGGGCGCATCCGCGTTGACTCAGGCGCAAGTGCGTCGGGCGTGAGCGTTCAGGTGCGGCGCGGCGACGAAGAGGTGGCCGCGACGAAGACCAACGCGAAGGGCGAGTTTGAAGTTCAGGGACTCGCGCCCGGAAACTATGGTCTGACGTTTCGCAAGACGGGCTTGCAGGTCGGCAAGGTGGAGGACATAAACGTGCGCGCGGGCAAGACCGTCTCGCTCAAGGATCGCCTGTTCCTTCCGATTGACGAAGGCTCGCTCGCGCTCCTGCGCGGCAGCGTCTTCAACGTAGACGGCCTGAGCTTGCCGGGCGCGCGCGTCGAGCTTGCGCGCGTCGAGCCGGACGGCTCGCTCAAAAAACTCGACAGTCGCGTCTCGAACAGCACAGGCTCGTTCGGCTTCAAGCTCCCGCCCGACCGCGCGCGTTATCGCCTGACGGTCAAGGCCGACGACGCGCAGACCACCTCGCAGGACGTGGAAGTTGACGGCGCGGCCATCTACCGCGTCGCGTTGACGCTCAACCCAGCCGCGAAGTAGGCGGCAAGCGGAGGGACGTTCGTGAAGGACGGTGGCCCCTCAAAAGATGACGCGCGCGAAGAGTTTCTGACCGCGCGCCAACTCGCCGCAGTGTTGCAGGTGAGCGAATCCACCGTGCGCCGCCTCGCGCGCGAAGGGCGCATCCCTTCGGTGCGCCTGACGCCGCGCCTCATACGCTTCAACCCGAAGGCCGTCTACAAAGCCCTCGACGGCTCATCCCGAACGCGACAGCCGCGCCGCAACGAAGACGACGCCGAGCAAGACGACGCTCAACTTTCTTTCGCCGACATCCTCTGAGCTGCGAGTCAGAAACGCGACCGTCAGGGAGCGTGTCTCACTCATCGGAGACACGCTCCCTGACGGTCGCGTTTCTGACTGTCGCTACCGCTCGCGGTTCTGTTTTCGGATGCCGTACTGCCGTTTGAGCCTGACGCGCATGTTCCAGAACCACGCCGAGACGCCGAGCGCGGCGGCGACGAAAGCCGCGTCCGTGCGCGAGAGCAGAAGCAAGATTGCCGCGGCGATGATGAAGAGGCAGGAAAGTATGAGCCACGTTTGACGAAAGACGCCGCGACTTTCCTGTTCGGAGCCATCGCGTCGTTCTTCGCCCGCGACCGCGCCGGAATCTTCAAACGCATCCGTGCCCGTCTCCTCGTCGGAAGATTCGTCGCCCCGCTCTCTCGAATCGTTTTCCAAGCTCGCCTCAAAACTCTTCAGTCAATCGTCAAAGGGATAAGCGTCTCGATGTTGCGCGGAGGCAGGCACGCCTGATCGTTGCACGCCTGCACGCGAACCGTCACACGAAACGTGTGTCGGCCCTTTGCGACGCTTTTGTCGGCGCGCAGCGGGAGCTTGATGACGGGCTGTCCTTCGTACAACGCGAGCGGCGCATTTGCGAACTCCAGCTTTCGCGTCAGGGCCTTCGGGTAGACGGGCTTACCCGGCGTGAAGCCTTCCTGCGGCGCGGCCTGAAGCTCGGTCGCGATGTAGAACTTGTCGGAGGCAGGGTTTGCGTGGACGTGGTAGCCCTCGGCGATGTCGAGTTTGACGGCGGCCTCGCCCGCGCCGCCAGCCGCGAGCTTCGTCTCGACGGCGGACGCGCTTACGACCTGCGGCTCCTGCGTCGGAGTGGACGCGGCCCGCGCCGTCGCGCCCGAAGGGGACGTGGCGGGAGCAGGCGAAGCCGTCGCGTTGGCCTGTTGCGACTCGCCGCCCGCGCACGCGGATAGCAGCAGAGGCGCGCAGAGTGAAAGCGCAATAAATGTTTTTCTGTTCATCGCTCGGAGTTTAATTTCAACAACACGAAGTCTCAAGCGCTCTTCGCGGAGCGTCCGCGCAGGAAGGCGAGCGCGGAGTTGACGAGCCGCTTCAAACGTCTGAGAACCTTCGGCAGAATCCAGATGAGGACGATGACGAAGGCCAGTATCAGCACGAGGACGACGAGCGGATGCACGACCGCGAGAAAGACGGCAATGATCGCCAGCGCGTCCTCGGCGAGCGAGAGCGCCCAGTTTGTGAAAGGCTCAGGGCTTACGTTCGCTGCGGCGCGGACGGTCGCCTTCGTTCCGTGGGTCGAGAGCGCGAGTCCGCCGCCGAGAAGGACGGCGACGATGCGTAGCGTAGGGTCGAGATCGGTCGTCGCCGCAAGCGCCAGAACAGCCCCTGCGGGAACGCGTATGAAAGTGTGCAGCGCGTCCCAGACCGTGTCCACGTATGGAACTTTGTCCGCGAAGAACTCGACGACGTAGAGAAAGAGCGCGATGCCGATGACCCACCAGTTGTCGAGCTTGTCGAGTCCGCCCGGCAGTTTCGACACAAGCCCGTAATGCTGCATGAGTCCCAGCACCGCGACGGTCGCGTACAGGTTGATGCCCGCAGTCCAAGCCGCGCCGAGCGCCGTTCCGAGCGTCGTGATGATGTCCATCGGAAAGAAATGATGAATGCGGAATGCGGAATGATGAATACGATGCACGTTGGCGAGTAAAAGGCGACCTGCCTTTCATTCATCATTCATCATTCATCATTCCGCATTTTCCTCCTCCTCCTCGAAGTCCTTACCGCCGTGTTTGTCCGGGCGTTTGATGCCGAACTTTTCCAGCCGGTATTGAAGCGTGCGGAAGGTTAGGCCGAGAAGCTTCGCGGCCTTCGTGATGTTGTAGTCGGTGCGATCCATCGCTTGAAGGATGAGGTGCTTCTCAACGTCCTCGAAGTTGACGCCCTCGGAGGGGAGCTTGAAGCCCGCACCCTCGGCGGCGGGGCGCGACTCCTGCCGGACTTCGAGCGGAAGGTCTTCGACCGAGATGTGGTCGGCCTCCGCGAGCAGGATGGCGCGCTCGATGGCCGACTCAAGCTGCCGGACGTTTCCGGGCCAAGCGTAGTCGAGCATCACCTTGCGCGCTTCGGGCGTCAGGCCGCGTATGAGGCGCGAGGTGTTGCGCGTGTGCTTCTTCAGGAAGAAGTTCATGAGGACGGGGATGTCGTCGCGACGCTCGCGCAAGGCGGGCACGTCAATCGAGAGGACGTTGATTCGGTAATAGAGGTCGTCGCGGAACCGTCCGTCCTGCACCATCGCGCGCAGGTCTCGGTTCGTCGCGGCGACGACGCGCACATCAATCTTAATCGCTCGCGTACCGCCGACGCGTCGAATCTCTCGCTCTTGAAGCGCGCGCAAAAGCTTCGCCTGCATCGTCACGTCAAGCTCGCCTATCTCGTCGAGGAAGAGCGTGCCTTTGTCGGCAATCTCGAACAGCCCCTTCTTCTCGGCGTGCGCGCCCGTGAACGCGCCGCGCTCGTGGCCGAACAGCTCGGATTCGAGAAGGTTCTCGTTGATGGCGGCGCAGTTGACGGCTTGGAACATCTGGTCGGCGCGCGGACTCTGCGTGTGTATGGCGCGCGCGATAAGCTCCTTGCCCGTGCCCGACTCGCCGCGTATCAGCACCGTCGAGGTCGAGCGCGCGACTTTGAGGATCATCTTCTTGACGGCCTCCATCTCGACGGAGGCGGAGATGATTTCCTGATCGAGCGCGTCGAGGCGTTGGAGCGCGCGGCGGATCGTCTCAAGCAGAGCCTCTTTGTCGTACGGCTTTTCGAGGTAGTCGAACGCGCCGCGCCGCAGGGCCTCTTTCGCCGAATCGAGCGTGACGTGCGCCGTGAGCAGTATGACGATGATCGAAGAATCGAAGGCCAGAAGCTTCGACAGAAGCTCGATGCCGTCCATGCCCGTCATCTTCAAGTCGGTGAGCGCGAGGTCGAAGCGCCGCTCGCGCGCGATTTTCAGCGCGGCCTCGCCCGACGACGCGGTCGTCACGTCGTAGCCCTCGCCCGACAGAATCGTCTCCAGAATCTCTCGCTGCGGTTTCTCGTCGTCAACGACGAGTATGCTTTTGCGACCCATAGACTGAACGCAGAAGTCAGAACGCTGAACGCTGAACTAAGCGCCTCTGCTTTAATAGTTCATCGTTCAGCGTTCTGACTTCATCCTTTCCTGTGTTGGTATCTCGACCGTGAACGTCGTGCCTTCGCCGGGCTTGCTCTCGACGGAGATCGAGCCGTCGTGATCCTCGACGGCCTTCTTGACGATGGCGAGGCCGAGGCCCGTGCCCGTCTCCTTCGTGGAGAAGTACGGCTCGAAAATTTTGGGCATGTCGCCGGACTCGATCCCTCGGCCCGTGTCGGAGATGCTCACGCGCGCGCGCCCGTTCTCCGACGTGAGGCCGACCGTCAGCCGTCCGCCGCCTTGCCCTTCCATCGCGTGCATGCCGTTAATGATAAGGTTTGTGAAGAGCGAACGTAAAGACTCGCGGTCGCCGAGGACGGTCGGCGTCGCGCCACGGTCGTCGAGACTTGTTTCGACGCCGCTGTCGGCGGCCTGCACCTCGACCATGCGTAGCGCGTCGCGCAAGGTGTCGCGCAAATCGAGCGGCTGAAGGTTGAGGCTCGCGGGGCGCGAGTATTTCAGGAACTCGGAGACGCGCGTGTTGATGCGCGCGACCTCGGTCTTGAGCTGGGCTGTCAACTGCTCGACCTGTTCGCGCTTCTGCGGGTCTTGGGGCGCGAGGCTCGTTCGCAAGTGGTCGAGCGCGAGGTTGATGTAGTTGAGCGGGTTGCGAATCTCGTGCGCGATGGCCGATGCGAGGCGACCGATGACCGCCGACTGCTCGGCCTGCTTTATCTGCGACTCAAGCTCGCGCATGCGTCCGAGCTGCGTCACCATCTCGTTGAAGGTCGCCGCGAGTCCGCCGATCTCGTCGCGCCGGTCTGCACCGGGGACGTGGAAAGAGAAGTCGCCCGCGGCGACGCGATGCGTGGCGTGCGACAACTCCTTGACCGGGCGCGTGAAGCGCCAGACGAGGACGCCCGCGGCGAACGTCGCGAGCAGGAAGACGGCCAGCGTGGGCAGGAGCGGGCCGACAACGTCTCCCCAAGAGTCGTTGTGCGGCGTCTTGGCCGCGCCGAGCATGACGATGATGTAGTTCGGCCCCTTGCTGGTCTCGACCGGGATAGGGAACGCGCGCGGCTCGCCTGCGATGGGCTGCCCCGTGTCCGCGGTGTATTCGGGGATGAGCTGCCTTATGTTTGTGGTCGTCTGTCCTGCCTCGACCAGACGCGGCAACGGCACGTCCTTGATGTTGAAATATCTATACGAGCCGTCTTCGAGCGTGGCCGGCGCGTACTGCGGGTCTAGACTGTCGTCAACGCGCCCATCCCACCTGACGACGAGTATGTTGACGACGCGCCCCTGCTGCTCCTGTAGAAATGAGACCGGGCGCTTGGCGTCCAACTGCCAGAGGTAGACCGGCGGGTCGGACGTGATGCTCGCGAGCGCAAGCGCAGTGCTTGCGGCGAGCGCCTGCTCCTGCTCGGCGATAATCACGGCGCGGCGCAGCTCCTCGCGGCGAAACAGGTAATACTGGACGCCGAGCGTGCCGATGAGCAGCAGCACCATCACGAGCAGAAGCCGCGTGCGGAAGCTATAAAAAAGTCCGGGCAGTCGCATGGAGGCAGTAGACAGTAGTCAGTAGACAGTAGTCAGTAGAAATCTCATTCTGCATCGAGGCGGCAGTCAGAAAGTGTCAGCACCCGCTTAATGAAACTACTGACTACTGACTACTGTCTACAGTCTACTTTTTTAAAAGTTGCCGTCGGCTGTCTGAGAATGTTATAGTCCGTAGCGGTCGCCAGCGCAAACCCCTCCGGTAGACCACGAGCAAGTCTCTCCAGCCTTTTTAATTGGCGCGAACTAGAAGTTTTGAAGTTAAAGGGAAGAGCTTCGACATGGCTTTTCGACACTTCGATTTTCTAAAGACTGTGCGGCGCATTCGCAGCCGCGCGCGCGTTCGCGCAAACAAAATCGAGTTAAGTGCATCTTAGGCTTCGACTCGGCAGTCCGGCGCTCCCCAAACCTAGCCCCGGACGGTCGCTTCTGCTTGAATTTAAAGCGAGGAAGAGTTCAATGACCCTAAAGTTTCGTTCCCCCAGCCTGATCGCATTCGTCATCTCCGCAATCTTTCTTCTCGCCGCACTGCCGGCGCAAGCCTCCGCAAAATCTCCGAAAAAACCCGCGGCCAAAAAGTCTGCGGCGAAAGCCGCGGCCTCGAAGTCTGCCGCTAAGGGGAAGCGCGGGCGCGCAGAGACGGCGTCGCGCAAAGACTCGCGCTCGTCGAAGCGCGAGCGCGCGGCGGCGAGTAAGAAGGGGAAGAACGACCGCCGCTCCTCTAAGAGTGAGCGCGCCGCGGCCCGTCGCGGTCGCGACAGCCGCGCGTCGAAGGTTGCTCAAAAAGATACGCGCAAGATGTCGAAGCGCGAGCGCATGATCGCGGGCCGACGCGAGGCTGAGCGCCGCCGGCGCGAGGCCGCCGAGCGTGCACGCCAAGCGGCAATCGCACGCGCCCTCTACCTCGCGCGCATACGCGCGCAGGATCAGGCTCTGCGCGACGAGACCGTCGCCAACATCATGAAGGACGAGACGACGGGCGAGGACTTGGACATCCGCCGTGCCGCGGTTAACGCTCTCGGCAGCCGCGCGGGCACCGTGGTGGTGATGAACCCGAAGACGGGGCAGGTCTACACGGTCGTCAATCAGGACTGGGGACTGCGTCGCGGCTACAAGCCCTGTTCGACGGTCAAGATCGTGACGGGACTCGCGGGTCTTTCCGAGAGCGTCATTGATCCCGTGCAGACGGTCAACATCGGCACGAGCAGCTTCAGCCTCGATCTTACGGACTCGCTCGCCCTCTCGAACAACGGCTACTTCCAGCGCGTCGGCGGCGAGGTCGGCTTCGACAAGATGATGACCTACGCGCGCAAGCTGGGCCTCGGCGAGCCGACCGGCATCAATCACAAGTTCGAGTCGCCGGGACGCCTGCCCGTCTTCAAGCAGGGCTACGCCGTCAACCACATGTCATCGCACGGCGACGACATCGAAGTGACGGCCATACAGCTCGCCAACATGACCTCGGCCATCGCCAACGGCGGCAAGCTCCTCGTCCCGCACCTTCCGCGCACGCCCGAAGAGAACGTCAACTTCAAGCGCGTGGTCAAGCGCGAAGTGGAAATCCCGCAGGAGAACGTGAACCGCATACTCCCCGGCATGATCGGGGCCGTCAACTACGGCACGGCCAAGCGCGCATACGACCCGCTCCAGACAATCGCGGGCAAGACCGGCTCCTGCATCGAGCAGAGTCCGACGCGCCCGTGGCTCGGCCTGTTCACCTCTTACGCGCCCGTACACGACCCGAAGCTCGCCGTCACGGTCATCCTCCGCGGCTCTGGCGCGCGCGGCAAGTGGGCATCGGCGGTAGCGGGAGACATCTACCGCAACCTGCACGAGCGCATCGGCATTCGACCGGGCGCACAGCCCGCGCTCGCAAACGACATGCTCGCTCCGCGCACGCCGCGCATTGACCCGCGCAAGGCCGCGGAGGTGAGCGACGAAGAGAAGGAAGACGAGGCCGCGCAGGACGCTTTCGTCGTGAGCGAGTCGGGTGAGAACGGCGCGCAGACGAACAACGCGCAGCCCGGCCTACAGAAGACCTCGAACATCGTCGAGCGTCCTACGCCCGCGCTGACCAAGCCGACCGCAACGCCTACGCCCGCGCCCGCGCAGACGCCGACGAGCGGCACGGAGCGTCCGCGTCGCGTCTTTGTAAAGCCCTGAAATTCCGTCCGCATTCGACTTGTAAAAAAGCCGTGGTTAATAGCCACGGCTTTTTGTTTTATCGGCTCTCAATTTGACCCGCAAAAAATCGCCTTTATTGCGGTTTTATTGCCCTTAACATCGTGGCTTCTGACTCTAAAGTTAATCTTTATTCGGCTTGACAGGCGTTCGTGGTTGGTGCAGTATCACGGCGCGAAAAAAACGTTCCGTAACAGAACGAGAGGCCTTACGCTCCCTCGAAGGGAGACGGCGCGAACGGCTCTTGGTGAGCGGCAACTGGCTGTCGAAGGTGTGCATCTGAGGTATGCGACGCCGAAAGCCCAGCCGAAAGCGCACGCGCCCCCGGATCAAAATCTCCCAGTTAGAATCAGGAATAGCGCACGGAGGATTTGCGACCGATGAAAAACGTTTTGAGGTTATTGATTCTCGCCGCGGCGGTTGCGTCGTTCACGCTCCCGGCCTTAGCACAGGACACGCCGAGCGGAGGCGCTGCTGCTTCCGTTTGCACTTCAGAAGCCGACGCGAAGGCGGCGCTCTATAAGAAGTTTCTCGACAACTACAAGGGCACGCCCGAACAGCAGAAGACCGCATACGATACGGCCAAGGAATACGTGGGCAAGTACGGCAGTTGCCCGGACGAGGGCGACAAGAAGATCGCCGCGTTTCTTCAGAATCGGATCGCCCTGTACGAGGAGGCCGTCCGCGACTTCGCATGCACGGACGCCTTCAACAAGAACGACTACGCTAAGGCTTTTCAGGCGTGTCAGGTGGTTCTGGGCAAGCAGCCCGACAACATTGACTTAGTCCTTAGGCTCGCGCGCGCCGGCTTTCTCAACGTGAACTCGACCACGCCGAACAAGGCGCTGAACACCGATGCTGCGAGGATGACACGCCGCGCCATCGAGCTTATCGAGTCGGGCAAGGCTCCGACTAAGTGGGAACCGTTCACGAACCGCGACGAGGCGCTGGGATTTCTCTACTTCGAGCTCGGCCTCCTTACGCAGGAGACTTCGCCCGCGGACGCCGTCAACGCGTACATCAAGGCCGCGCAGTCGAACAGCACTTTCAAGACCACGCCATCCACGTACATCAACCTCGGCAACATCTACCTGACGACCGAGTTTAAGAAGCTCGCGGACGAATATACCGCCGCCTTCCCGCCGGGCAACCCGATCCCGGACGAGAAGAAAGCGCAGTCAGACCAGATGCTGGCGCAGTTAAACAAGGTTCAGGATCGCATCATTGATGCGTTCGCGCGCGCCGCCGCCCTCATGGGCAATGACCCTAAGTACGCCGTCGACAAGAAGAGCGTTATGACTAGGCTGACGAGCTACTACAAGGCGCGTCACGAAGGCTCTCCTGACACCGACATACAGCAGTTGGTCAACAACGTGCTATCGAGGCCGATTCCGATTCCGGGTCAAGAGCCTGCGACTCCCGCGGCCCCGGCTGCCTCGTCCGGCGTGAACGGCGCTAACGGCGCAGCGACGGCTCCGGTGGGTCAGCCCGTCGCGAATCCTGCGACGCCTGCCACCGGCACGGCTCCCAAGCCCGCCGCGACGCCGACGCCGACGCCGACCGCTCCGGCCACCGCGACGCCGAAGCCGACGCCGACGCCGAAGCCGATTAAGTAAGAAGTCCACGCCTGCCGCGAAGTCGTCGCGCGGGCACAGTACGACCTCCGGGCGCTAAGCAAGCATCGGTCGCTTTACCACCGTGCGACGGGCGCACCCTTCGACGAAAGTCGGACGGTGCGCCCGTCGTTTTTGTTACAATCTCGCGCCATGACACAACAGGGCAGCGCCGAATCGCAAGACCCCGCAGCACTCGAACATCTACTCGAATACAGGTTCCGCGACCGACGCCTTCTTGAGCGCGCGCTTTCGCATCGCTCTTGGGCGCACGAGAACGTCCCCTCCGGTGAGGAGGAGAAGGCGCGCGCGATTCACAACGAGGCTCTGGAGTTCGTCGGAGATTCCGTACTCGGTCTCGTCGTCGCGGACGCCTTGTTCCGCTCGCACCCCGAAGTCACCGAAGGCGAGCTGTCGCGCATGAAGCACAGGCTCGTCAGCGCGCAGATGCTTGCGCGCGTCGGGCGCAGGCTTCAGCTCGGCGAGTACCTACGCGTCGGGCGCGGCGAGGAGAAGACGGGCGGTCGTCGCAAACGCGCGCTGCTCGCGGACACCTTCGAGGCCGTGCTGGCAGCCGTCTTCCTCGACGGCGGTTTTGAGGAAGCGGCGAGCTTCGTCCGGCGCGCGCTCGCCCCCGAGCTGGAAGAGGTCAGCCCCGAATCGGCGGCGGCAGCCGACTTCAAAACGATGCTTCAGGAACGCCTGCAAGCCGAACGTCACATCGCGCCTCGCTACGACGTGGTCGAGACCGAGGGGCCGCCGCACGCGCGCACCTTCCACGTCGAAGTGGTCTTCGACGAAGAGCGCGTCCGCGGACAAGGGCCGACCATTAAGGCCGCCGAGACGGACGCCGCGTGCCGCGCGCTTGAACTGATAGGGCCGCCGGAGGATGAGGAAGAGGAAGCGGAGAAGGCGGAGGGCAATGAGCAGTCTGTTAATACTTAATCGCTTTTTTACTTGAATGTACGTCGGATGAAACTCACCGCAGAGGACGCAGAGGACGCGGAGGGGGCGCAGAGAGAATTCAACTCTCCGCGCCCCCTCCGCGTCCTCTGCGCCTCTGCGGTGAACCGCTTCCTGCGGCTCAAGCTTTATCGCCGAAGCGCGAGACGAACTCCGGCGCGGTCAGCCCGCCTGCTTCCGCGCGCTTCGCAACCCACGCG
>DASQLL010000013.1:0-2370 GCA_035630035.1 Pyrinomonadaceae bacterium
CTACGCCGCCCGAAGTGTCCGCGAGACGTTTGACGATCTGCTCCAGTTCCCTTTCGGGCTGTGCGTTTGTCGCGGCTCTTGCCGCTGCGCTGTGCGTCCGCACGCTCAACGTGGCGACATCAGGTGGCAACAGCATCGGCGCGAACAACATCAGCGCGAACATCACGAACGAGACGCGCGCCACGCCTGCACACCCGCTTTCTCTTCCCGCTTCGATTCTTTTCATTTCGTCCACCTCTCCCTTAAAGGCAACACTGCGCCAACCCGCGTCCGCCCGGAGCCGCGAACGCCGGACATCACACGCCGCCGCTCCACACGTCCTTGACGAGAGACATGCCGGCGGTCTTGCCGTGTGGCGTTGTTAGATTAAGCTGTCGTTATAAATGAGAACTGCCGGACTCTTCTTCGCCGCGAGCGCTCAATGCTTGTCCCGCTTTAGAAGCGGTATGAGCTGCCCGGAGTAGAAAGGCTCCTGAGTGCACCAGAAGATGTAGTCAACCTTCAGATAGTCGGTCGCGAACTCGACTAACTCGGGGATCGTCACCCTCTTCCCCGTCTTGGGATTTTGCTGCTCGTAGTTGCCCCACTGGACGGCGATGCCGGTCGGGGCCACTCCGTCGTACTCCTTTATCAGAGGGTAGCTGTGTTTCATCTGCCCCGGCCTGTAAGGCAGAAGGTCTGGGCCGCCTACGCTCAACCTCAACTCTTTGGCCCGACCGTACACTGCGCGTAGGTATGACTTATCTTTGCCGGGAAGCCATTCGCCGGGCATGAAGTTGGCGTACTGCATCGCCACCGACTTCGGGAACGCGCGCTTTAAGACTTCCATGTTCGTAAGCACCGCATCCCGATAGCCCTCGAAGGTGAAGCCTTTCGGAAACAGCCGCCCGCTGTCGCCGAACGAGACCGCCGTCTCCGGCAGATTGATTCCCTCGATGCGCCCGTCGAATTCCTTGCCCAACGCGAAGAGCAGTTTGTGGAACCTCTCCCGAACCGCCGGGTCCCAACGCCTCGCCACCCAGCCCGCGGCGACGGCGCGCGCTTCGTCGTCCCCTTCGATAGAGTAATCCCTGTCGGCCCCGCCGTTGTATCGAACGTCCCGCACAAGATACTTCGGTACGTTTACGATGGACTCGTCGAAGGAAACGTCCTGAAGCTGGATGAATAACTTCTTCCCCTTCGCAGTCAGGAATGCCAAGTCCTTGCGTATGGCGACGAAGTCGTAAGCGTCCTTCTCAGGCTCAAGCTCACGCCACGTGTACTTCAGTTGAGCGCCTTCAAACGCAGGCGTCCCCGTAAACGACGGCTCCGAAATTTTCTCCCTGTCTCGGTTGAAGAAGACGTAGTGATGCACGCCTTTGGCGGCGACGCTGCCGCAGCAGAGCCAGACGACGAAGATGCACCACACGAGCTTTCGAGCGTTGTTCATGCCGAATCTCCCTTCGAGCACTGCGAAGCGATCCGATTACATGCGGTTGCCGAGCGACTTGTAGATCGCGCCCGCGACGGCGGCCACCGCAGGCCCGCTCTCGCCGCGCCCGCGCGTCAGCACCACGACGACGAGGCGCGGGTCGTCGGCGGGCGCGAACGAAGCGAACATGCCGAGGCTCGCGTCCTTCGTCGCGAGCGAGCCGGTCTTGCCCGCAAGCCGTGGCGCGGCACCCTTTGCGCCCGCGCCCGTGCCGCGCTCGACCACAGCCGTCATCCCCGCGACGACGCGCGCGAGCGCGTCGCGCGACACTTCAAGGCGACGACGAACGAGCGGCGCGACTTCAACGTCGCTCTGCCGCCCGCGCGGGACTTGAGGCGTGAGCAGCGTCCCGCCGTTCGCAATCGCCGCGACGAGAGTCGCGAGCTGAATCGGCGTCACCTCGACGCCCTCGCCGAACGCTCCCAGACGGCCCGCGCTCTGTCCCTCCGCCGCTTCGGGCACGCGCCCCGCCGACTCGCTTTCGTAGTTGACCCCGGTCGGCTCGCCCAAGCCGACACCGCGCGCGTATGTGACGAGCTTCTCCGCCCCGACGCGCTCGCCTAGAGTCTTGAAATAGTCGTTGTCTGAAATCGCCAGCGCGTCCACGAGGTCAAGCCGCGACTGCCTGCCCGCGACGCGCGTCTTCGCCGAAGGATCGAACGATTTCGACTCGATGCCCGCCAACGCCGTCACGAGCTTCATCATCGAGGCGGGCTGCCAGCCGCGCCTCAATGCCCACTCCTGATTGACCACCGTGTAGATGCGCCCCGTGCGCGCGTCCATCACGACCACCGCGCCCGCGCGATCTCCGAGCGCCGCGACTGCCGCGCGTCGCACTTCGGCGTCCTCGCCCTCCGTCACGTCGGCGGCGATCAACCGCGCCACCTCATTGCTCAAAG
>DASQLL010000014.1:0-4267 GCA_035630035.1 Pyrinomonadaceae bacterium
TTCGTCCGTCATCGCGTCCTAAGGCTTCGGCTCTTCGACAGGGACGTGCGGCGCGGGCGGCGGCGTCCCTACTCGCGAAAGAATGCAGTTTGTGAACGTATCAAAGCGCTAAAATAGAAAGCTTTACGAAGGCGTGTCAGCGCGTTTTTAACACGCGGTTTGCGCGCCTGTCAACAAACATGCCGCCCGCCTTCCGGCGCGGCCCGCGGCGAGCAATCAAAGCGACTCGTGCCGCATCCAAGTGCTTGCAGACCTTGACGATGCGCGGCGCGGGAAAGTAACATGGAGCTTTCTTTGAGAGCGCCCGGCGCTCACCTACGGAAGAGGAAACGAAATGAAGCAAGGAATTCATCCCAACTACCAAGAGATTAAAGTCCAGTGCGCCTGCGGCCACACGTTCCAGACGCGCTCGACGCGCAAGGAAGAGCTGCACATAGAAATTTGCTCGGAGTGCCACCCGTTCTTCACGGGCAAGCAGAAGCTCATAGACACCGCGGGCCGCGTTGACCGCTTCAACAAGCGCTACGGCAAGAAAGCCGAAACGCCCGCCCCCGCCGCCGAAGGCGCGACGGCTGAAGCCTAAACCCACGAGAAGAGCGAGATGTCGCCCAAACGACTCCGCCAATATTAGCTACACGAACTCGGACGCCGACCGTCTCGCGTCACGGCCAAACTCTTTCTTCATCCCGGCGGATGCAAGGAAGAGAGCCGAACCGAAACGGCGGCGTATTTTTCTGGTTAATGGTCAATGGTAAATAGTGAATGGTAGTTGAGCATAGTTAAGCTTGGAAATTATTGCTCAAGTCGTGCGACGCTCAACAACCATTTACCATTTACTATTCACCATTTACTCACGAAGTGAAACGGAGTGATATGAGCGCTAACGAGAAAGATTTGATTGTGGGCGGCCAAGCCGTCATCGAGGGCGTGATGATGCGTACGCCCTCCGCGTATGCCATCGCGGTGCGCCGTCCCGACGGCACGATCACGCACACGGGAGCGCCCTTGCCGAAGTGGAGCGATAAGTTCCCCATCCTCAAGCTCCCCGTACTTCGCGGCGCGGCTGTGCTTGTGCAGTCAATGGCGCTCGGCATCAAGGCTCTGAACTACTCCGCCGCCGAAGCCTTCGTCGAGGAGGAAGAGACGGCTAAGGAGAAGGCGGTCGCTTTGACGCCCGCTGTCGTCGAGGGCGAAGGCGACTTCGCGGGCATCACGGGCGGCGTGCCCGGACTCTTCCCCGTGCCCACGAAGAAGCGGCCCGAAGATGAATTGAAGCGAGGCTCTGCCGCGGCCTTCGGCTCGATAGCTTTTGCGCTCCTCTTCAACGTCCTGCTCTTCGTCGTCGCGCCGCTCGTCTTAACCAACGCGCTCTTCGTAGGCATGGGCTGGGCCGACAAGCAGGCGCAAAGCGCGGAGACTTCGAGCGCGCAAGTCTCGCAGACTTCGTCCGACGCGGCGCAGGCGACGGCAAGCGGCGCGCAGGCCGCGGCGGGCGAGCCGTGGTACACGAGGACTTACCAGAGCGTCCGCGGATACCTCAAGCCCGTCAGGCCGAACATCCCCTTCAACCTGATTGACGGCATCATACGCATGGCGATCTTCATCACGATGATCTTCAGCTTCTCGCTCGTCAAAGACATACGCCGCGTCTTCGAGTACCACGGCGCGGAGCATAAGACGGTATTCAACTGGGAGTCGGGCCTGCCGCTCTCGGTCGAGAACGCGCGCATACAGCCGCGCCAGCACCCGCGCTGCGGGACGAGTTTTCTGATGGTCGTGATGCTCGTCTCAATCGTTCTCTTCTCGGTCGTCGCGTTCAACTCGCTCGTCTACAACATGGCGGTGCGAATCGCGCTCATCCCGGTCGTCGCGGGCCTCTCTTACGAGATCATACGGCTCTCCGCGAAGAAGGAGGGCAGCATCATCTTCAAGCTCATCACGCGCCCCGGCGTCTGGCTGCAAAACATCACGACCAAAGAGCCTGACGACCAGCAGCTCGAAGTCGCCATCGTCGCGCTCAAAGAGTCTCTGAAGTTCGAGCCGCAGCCCAACGAGCCGGCTACCGCACCTTTGTCGTGAGGAAGCTTTTAGCTTTTAGCTTTTAGCTTTCACGGTCGCGACGTTGTGGTTCATTTTGAAAGTAAGATTTTACGAAAGGTTTGGCTGACAGCTAATCGCTAACAGCTAACAGCTATTAACCCATGCTCGAAAAACTCGAACAGACCGAAGCGCGCTACGAGGCGCTGACCGAGGAGCTTTCAAAGCCGGAAGTCTACTCGGATCAGGCGAACTACGCGAAGCTCAGCAAGCAGCACCGCGCGCTTGGAGAGATCGTCTCGAAGTACCGCGAGTGGCGCAGCGTGAAGGAAGAGCTTGCGGGCGCGAAGGAGCTGCTCGACTCGTCAGACGACGAGGAGATGCGCGAGCTTGCGCGCGCGGAGATGGCGACGCTCGAAGCGAGGCTCGAAAAATCCGAAGAGGGCTTGCGCCTGCTCCTGCTCCCGCGCGACCCGAACGACGAGAAGAACGTCATCGTCGAGATACGCGCGGGCACGGGCGGTGACGAGGCGACCCTGTTCGCAGCCGAGATGCTTCGGATGTACGGTCGCTACGCCGAGCGTCAGGGCTGGAAGATGGAAATCCTCGACGCGTCGGAGTCGGGCATCGGCGGACTCAAAGAGGCCATCGCCATGATCGAAGGCGACAAGGTCTACTCGAAGCTCAAGCACGAGTCGGGCGTTCACCGCGTACAGCGCGTGCCGCAGACCGAGACGAGCGGGCGCATACACACCTCCGCCATCACCGTCGCCGTCCTGCCCGAAGCCGAAGAGGTGGACGTGAAGATTGACGCGAAGGACTTACGCATTGACACCTTCTGCTCTTCGGGGCCGGGCGGCCAGAGCGTGAACACAACCTACTCGGCTGTTCGCATCACGCACCTTCCGACCAACACGGTCGTCTCGATGCAGGACGAGAAATCGCAGATCAAGAACCGCGAGAAGGCGATGCGAGTTTTGCGCGCACGGCTTCAAGAGCTTGAAGAGCGGAAGCAGCACGAGGCGCAGGCGTCGGAGCGCCGCTCGATGGTCGGCAGCGGCGACCGCTCTGAAAAGATTCGCACCTACAACTTCAAAGATAACCGCGTCACGGATCACCGCATCGGCCTCACAATCCACCAGCTCGACCTCATCATGGAGGGCGCGCTCGACGAGATAATCAACGCACTCGTCGCGCACTATCAGTCCGAGAAGCTGAAGGCCGAAGCCGTCGCCGTCTAAATCAACTCTTACAAGGTTGGGACGCGCGGTAGAATCCGTCCACGAAAGCGCACGAAAGCGCACGAAATTATACGAACATTCGTGCGTCTTGCTTCGTGGTGTTTCGTGTGGTTTCGTGGACGGATTCTTTCCGCGCATCATCACAGGGTTGACAGCAAAGTCGCGCGGGTCTAACTTTCCCTCGCCGCGAATCCTTTTTCCCGACCGCCCCGGACGCCCACGCCCTTGACGAATCGAGCGTAGACTTATGAACAAGAAATCCTACACGCCGCAAGCCACGTCGAAGGCGTTGCGCGCAGTCGTCCTCGTCTCTTCCCTGATGCTCGCCGTTGTTCCGACGACCGCGCCGCGCGCGCAGACGCCCGCGAAGCCCGACGCGGAGAAACCCGTACAGAAGCCCGCGGAGAAGCCAGCCGACGCCGCGGCTCAAGCTAACGTGGTCGCCCTGAAAGCTCTGCCCGCGAAGGGCAAGCGCTACGCGCTCATCATCGGCGTTGACAAGTACGCCGACACGCAGATAACGACGCTCGGCGGGGCGAGCAACGACGCGAAGGCGTTGGCCGGGGCGCTCGTCGCTTACGCGGGCTTCCCCGCCGACCAAGTGATACTGCTCGCCTCCGACCAGCCAGCCGAGCGGCAGCCGACGCGCGGCAACATCCTGCGACGCCTGTCGAACCTCGCCACAGACTTTCCCAAAGACGGCCTCCTGCTCTTCTCCTTCGCGGGCCACGGCATGGAGCGCGGCGGGCAGGCGTTCCTACTCCCTTCGGACGCGCAGGTCTCGGACGACGTGTCGCTACTGGAGCAGACGGCGGTCAACGTCCAAACTGTGAAAGACTGGGTGAAGAAGTCGGGCGTGCGCCAAGTCTTGCTCCTTCTTGACGCGTGCCGCAACGACCCCGGCGGTCGCGCCGACGCCGACAACCCTCTCACCGAAACCTACACGCAGGGTCTGAACTTCAGCACGCGCAACCGCGAGGTAGAGGCGT
>DASQLL010000015.1:0-4725 GCA_035630035.1 Pyrinomonadaceae bacterium
CGTCCTCCTGCACGGAGGGCGCCGTCTGCGTGAATGCGAGTTGGGACGCCGGCCCCGTGGTCGTGTCGCTGATCTTCGTTATGAAGGCGTCGCCGCCCGGCGGGGTCTCGCCGCCGAAGGTGCTCTGGAAGGCGTTGAGCGTCGGGAAATCTGTCGAACTCGTGAAGCCGGCGACGTAGGCGTTGCCGGCGGAGTCAATGGCGACGCCCCTCGCCTGATCGCCTTGGGTGCCGCCGAGGTAGGTCGAGTAGACGAGTGCGCTGCCCGCCGCGTTGAACTTCGTCGCGAAGACATCGATTCCTCCGGCGCGCGCGCATTGGATGGCGTTGGCGGTCGGGAAGGTGGTGTTCGAGCCGGTTGCCCCGGCGACGTAGACGTTGCCCGAAGAGTCAACCGCGATGCCGAAGCCCACCTCGCCCCCGGTGCCGCCGAGGTATGTGGAGAAGACGAGCGCGTTGCCCGCGGCGTTGAGCTTCGTCACGAAGGCGTCCTGTAAAAGAACTGTGCCGCCGTTCGCGCTCTGGAAGGCGTTGGCCGTGGGGAAGTTGCTTGACTCGGTGTCCCCCGTGACGTAGGCGTTGCCGGACGAGTCAATCGCGAGGTCTTCGCACGCGTCGCGATTCGAGCCGCCGAGGTAGGTGGAATAGACGAACGCGTTGCCCGCGGCGTTGACCTTCGCCACGAAGATATCGCCGTTGCCGGCGTGCGCGGCCTGTATGGGGCTGGCCGTCGGGAAGTTGGTCGAGGTGGTGTCTCCGCCGAGGTAGGCGTTGCCCGCGGAGTCAACCTTGATACCTTCGCCGCTATCGTTACCGTCGCCGCCGAGGTAGGTGGAATAGACGAGCGCCGACCCGGCGGCGTTGAGCTTCGACAGAAAGGCGTCGGTGGAGCCGCCGGCGTTCGCGGACTGAATCGGGTTGACCGTGGGGAAGTCGTCGGAGAACGTGCTGCCGGTGATGTAGGCGTTGCCGGCGGAGTCAACCGTGAGGGCCTGACCGAACTCGGCGCTGTCGTCGCCGCCGAGGTAGGTGGAATAGACGAGCGCGTCGCCCGCGGCGCTGAGCTTCGTCACGAAGGCGTCGTCGCCGTTGCTGCCTTTCGTGGCGTCGAAGGCGTTGGCCGTGGGGAAGTTGGTCGAGTTGGTGAAGCCTGTGACGTAGGCGCTGCCGGCGGAATCAATCGCGAGGCCCCTCGCCTGATCGTTGCCGTTGCCGCCGAGATAGGTGGAGTAGACGAGCGCGTTGCCCGCCGCGTTGAGCTTCGTTATGAAGGCGTCCTGAAAGCTGGCGTTCGCGGCTTGGATGGGGCTGGCCGTGGGGAAGTTGGTCGAGACGGTGAACCCTGTGACGTAGGCGCTGCCCGCGGAGTCCACGGCAATGTGTAAGCCCTGATCGCCGCCGCTGCCGCCGAGGTACGTCGAATAGACTAAGACGGGATCAATGACTAGCGGCAGACGCGCGTCGTACTCTCCGACAGTGAAGCCGACCCGCCCGCCTTCGCCGACCACGTAGCCGCCCTCGACCGCGCGCCGCTCGCCCGCCACTTCCTGATACACGAAGGGCTTCGGCTGACGCATGACGCTCTCGCCGAGCGTAAGCAGCAGGTCGCCGTCAGCGCCGACTTCAACCTTGTCCGCGCCGTCGAACTCAAGACTCACGGCTCGCGCGTCTCGTCCGGGCGCGATGCGGAAGTCGTACTCCAACTGTCGCTGGTTGCCGTAATAGACCAAGTCTATGCCCGGATAGACTTCGCTGTAGCGCACGCGCGCGAAGGTCGGAACATCTGTGCGCCACTTAGCCGGATCGTCTCCGTTGAAGTAGTTGACCCTGCCCGTCAACTCGTCCGCGCCTTCCACGGCTGCGCCCGCGTCTGCTCCGACTACTCTCATGCGAAGCACCTTCGATTGCTGTTCGCAGATTGCGGATTCTTTCGATTGCGGATTGCGGATTGCGGATTGCGGATTAAGAAGCAGATGGGGAGACGGGCGGACGGGGAGACAGGGAGATGTTTGACAGCGCAGCTTCTTTCTCCCCTTCTCCCCTTCCCCGCTTCTCTCCGTCGCGGAAGTCCGCAATCCGCAATCCGCAATCCGCAATCGGAAAACGGCCTCGGTCGGCTTCAAAAAGAGCGTGTAGCCCGCGCCGCGCGCGAGGAAGTCAACGGAGCTTTCGGTTTGGCCTTGATTGGCCTCGAAGCTCAGGGGTATGCGTCCGTATGTTTCGCGCGCCTGCGGGAGCGCGGACGGCGTCGCCTGTGTGCGACCGGCTATGCGCTTCGAGGCACGATGCGCGGTCAACATCGCCGTTGCGCCGAGTAAAACCACGGCGAGCGGCAGAGCGAGTGTCAGGAGAAACGAGCGTTTTAGGCTTGTGCGGGGTAATCTCATGGCATTCCTCATCTTTCTCGGAAGGGCGAGCAGTGACCTTGCGGCCAGTTGATTGACGGCAGCTTTACTTTCAAGTTTATTTTCCAGCGATACGGGGAGGCGCGCAGTCTAGCACGGACAGACCGAACGAAGGAATAGTTTTGCTCAACGCGGCGATTCGTGACCTAGCCGATTCGCTCGCGCCGCGCCACACGCACGCCCGCGCGCCAGTCCTCATTAATACAGAAGCGAAACATCTCCACTTCCGGCCTGATGGCGCGTGCCAGAATTTGAAACGCGCGGTGAAAGCGGAGCAAAGGAGCGACCATGTAGACGAGCGGCGCTTCGTCTGAAATCTCTGCATCGCCGAATAGACTCGCGCGCTTGATGTTGCCCGCGCGATGTTGCGTTGAGATGCGCCGCCAGTAGTCCGCACCTTGCAGAGCGAGCGCGGCGTCTTCGGAGACTTTCAATTCGATGACGACGAGGCGACCGTCGCGCCTCAAGGCGAGCAGGTCAACGGGGCGTGATGCGCCGCCCGTCTCGCGCGAGGCGCGGAACTGCGCGTGCAGCGGCGCGAGCCGAAGCCCCGGATCGAGCCGCGTGATGTCGCGACGCAAGATGGATTCGAGCCACGCTTCGGGCGCGGCGCGGTAGAGCGCGTGCTTTCGGTCGGGCGCGTCCGCGCGGCGATGCTCCTTCAGCTCGGCGATGAGATGGAGTAAGTCCTCCGCACACGCTTCACCTAACAGGCGGCGACGCGACGCGCGCTCGACACCGAACCAGACCTGCTCCACGCCGCTCATGCGGCGCACGCGCACGAACGGCAGTCCGTTAAAACGCAGCGTCTCGCCCCTGCGCGCGCGAACAACGTCAACCGCCTCCGGCGCGAGCGCAACGACCGACGCGACGAACTCGCCCGGTGGCTGCCACACGGGACGCAGCAGACGCGGCGCATCCACATCAAGCAGTTCACTCAACTCCGGCGCTCGGACTTGAGTCAGCTCGGCGCGCTCTTCATCAACTTCAAACACGGAGATGCGCGCGCGTAGATCGTCGCGAAGCAGCGCCAACCTATCGCGGATCGCGGCGCAGAGCGTCTGCTGCGCGACGAGCCAAAGCGCGTTCGGTCGCGTGTGCGCCGCTCGGCCTTCGAGCCGTGCGAGCCATAGCAACGCCGACGCGAGGAAACTCTCCGCGCCTTCCGCTCCGACGGGAACGACGGGCGCGGCGACGGCGATGCGCTCGCGACCGCGCCGCAGAAGTATGCGCGCCCAACGTCCCGGCTCGCCGCGTCGCGCGCCCGCGCTCAAGGCGGCGCGCTCGCGCTTCGCGCCCGCGACATCACACGCGAGCGCGGCTATCGTCTCGCACTCACGCCGTCGCGCCTCGGCCACCGCCTCGCGCGCCGACGCGACCAGAGCGCGCGGGACTAGCTCCAGCCAACCGCGCTCCGCGCCCATGCGTCGCACACACTCAAGCCGCGCCCCTTCGCCCTGTCTCTCCCAAGCCATGACGCGCCACGTGCGCGCGCCTGCTTCGCCCCAGTACGAAAACTGAAGCGCGCCCGCCGCAACGCGCAGCTCCCATTCGCCGCGCCGCAACGCGACGGACGCGCCACCGCGCCCCTCGCGCAGAAACCACTCGCCCCGCGCCTCCAAATGCTCCGCGAGACTGTGGCGCGCGTCTTCTATCTCTTCGAGATTGGTGAGGCGTTTCATCTTCAAATTGCGGATTGCGGATTGCGGATTCGATGAGAGTCGGGCTGTTTTTATTCGTGCCTACACTAACGCGCAAGCCGAGGAATGAGAGTCGCGCTGCCCTAAATCCGCAATCCGCAATCCGCAATTCCCCGGCGCGTTCGCCCGTGTCAGCGCGCGTATGCTAACATCGAACAGCTTTAGAAAACGAAAAAATAGCGCGAATTTCAAGGACTGTTTTGATGAAGAATGTGTATCTTGCCGGGGCCGTGCGGACGCCCATCGGTCGCTACGGCGGCGCGCTCGCGGGGCTTTCGCCGGCTGAGCTTGGGGCAATCGTCGCGGCTGAAAGCCTCCGGCGCGCAGGCGTAGAAGCGGGCGACGTGCAGGAGGTCGTCTGGGGTTGCGCGCGTCAGGCGGGCGCGGGGCCGAACGTCGGGCGGCAGATAGCATTCCGCGCGGGGCTTCCCGACGCTGTCCCCGCCTCGACCATAAATCAGGCGTGCGGTTCGGGCCTCAAAGCGATCATCCTCGCCGCGCAAGGTGTCATGCTCGGTCGCGCGCGCGCGGTGCTTGCGGGCGGAGTCGAGAGCATGTCGCGCGTGCCCTATTACGCCGAGGGCGTGCGTTGGGGCGTCCGCATGGGAAACGCAGAGCTTG
>DASQLL010000016.1:0-23913 GCA_035630035.1 Pyrinomonadaceae bacterium
CCAGACCTGCCCGTCCTCCGGGTCGCTTACCGTCCCGGCGTGCTTCATCCCGACTTTACTCAGAACTTTCGTCGAGGCGCTGCGCTCCGGCAGCGTGTGCGCGCTCACCTTTTTAACCTGCGGGTGTGAGAACGCATAAGCGATCATCCCGCGCGCGGCTTCCGACGCCAGACCGCTTCCCCTGTAAGCCGGCGCGACCGCGTAGCCGATCTCGACCGCCCCCTCCTCGTCCGGCTCGCCCTTGAACCCTCCCAGCCCGATCAACGCGCGGTCGGCCTTGTGCAAGAAGAGGTAAGTCCACCAGCCGAGGATGTGCGGGTTAGCTCTGAGGTAGTCGTAGCTCGGCTGCATCGCCTCGCGCGCGGCTGCGAAGCCGAGCCAGTCTTCGGCAAGCTCGACCCGCAACAAAGAAGCCAGCCTTTGCTCGTCGTGAATGATCGCCTCGAAGTGTGACAGCTCGCACGGGATGAGTTGAAGCCGCGTGGTTTCGATCATAAGCCTCTTCTACGTTATGGATCGGAGCGGAAGTGCGGAGCGAAAACGCGGGCGCGAGCGGGCGTGTCTGCGCCACCTGCGACACGCTCGCTCACGCCCGCGTTTTCGGACTGCACTCGGAACGCGCCGCCCGCTTCTCGTCGGCGCGTCCGCGCGTCTAATTCAGTTGCGCGCGGTCGGCTATTTTTTTCAGCGCCTTTAACTGCTTGTCGTCCAGAGTGAACTCGGTCTCCCCCAATTTAACGGTTGCCTGCGAAGCGTTGGCGAGCCGGAGGAAGACGGCGGACTGCACTTCGAGCGACATCGTCTCATGCTGGACTTTCCCGCGCAGTCCGGTCTCCTCTTTGTTCTTGTAGCTCGTCGTGCCCAGCGCGACCTGCTCGCCGCCGATGGTCAGGGTCAGGTCGTGCTTGCTCGAAAAACCCGAGTTCAGCGTCTCGGATAAGGCGGCGTGGACGAAGCCGAGAGTGATCTTCGAGGGCTTGCTGAAATCGTGGCCGGGGTAAGAGAAGTCGGCGAAGACGCATATCTCGCGCGACGGAAACTCTTTCACGAGAATCGGGTTGAACTTGACGGTCGTCTTGTCGCCCATCTTGTCGTACAGGTCTTCGACGAAGGGCGTTCCCATACAAGCTATCCCTCTCTGCCGCGCCGACGCGCTGGTGTGCAGCAGGTCGCCGACGCGCGTTTCCGGTACGAGCGCGAGCGCCGCGCACAGGAGCAACGCAACCGCCAACGCGGCGCGTAGAAATCTAAAATTCTTATTCGACATGATGAAAATCCTTTTCTTGAGAGGCTCAGGGGTCTTGCTAACAAAGAGCTATGCAAGCTCAAAGGAGCGGTAAAGTGATTCGGGTGAGACCGGCGTTCGTGTCCGCCGGCAGTGAGACGAGTTCGGCGCGCGTGAAAGATATGCCCGACGCGCTCGGATGTCAACGGGCAAGGCGCGCATCGGCGCTGCGCGCTCAGTGCCCCGCGAATTTTTCACCCGCTTCGACCGCGATGGGGAGACGGTTTTGAAACGGCGGCAGAGGGCACGTGGCGTAGTTCGTGAACGCGCACGGCGGGCTGTACGCCTTGTTGAAATCCACGACGATGCGGCCCGCGGCGTCGGGCGGGTCTGCGTAGAGATAGCGACCGGCCCCGTAAGTCTCCCTGCCGCTCGTCGCGTCCGCGAAGATGATGAAGAGTTGCTCCACGCCCTTCTCCGAGAGCGCGTCGAGCCTGTAGGACTTGCCGTCAACGTCGAAGACGACCGCGCCCGGCGAAGGAGTTCCCTCCTCCATGCCGAGGACGTTCGTGATGGGCAGAGATTTCGGCGGGTCGAAACGCTCGAACCGCGCGACGACTCTCCACTTGTCGCTCAAAGGAAAATATTCCAGTCCCTTGAAACCGGCTCGCGCGGGGTTCTCTCTGTCCTTGACGCGGAGGCCGAGCCGTTCGCCGCGCTTGACGACGTTGAATCTTAAAGTGCCGAGCGCGAGAACGGTCGGCTTGCCGTCCGCGTCCGATTGAAGGTCGAGCGTCGAGACGGCCTTGCCTTCGTGCGTGATTCCCGCGTCGGGCCGCGCCTCCAAACGCACCGCGCCGTCGCTCAGCCACAGCGAGCCTGCGTAGGATGGAGACTTGCCCGCGGGCAGCGCGAGGTCGCTCGCGGGATCGCTCCCCAACTTGTTCTCGCCCTCCTTGAGCCAGTAAAGCCCTACAAGGCTGAGCCAGCCTTCCTCGCTCTTGAGGCTCGCAAGACGCTCGGCCTTCCAACGCCCGACCTCTTCCGCGTGCGAAATCACGGCGGCCTTCGGAGACGTTCGCGCGCACGATGCGAGCAGCAACAGCACCGCGCAGAGTGCGACGTATTGTAGTGCGACCCGCTTGCTTATCATTTCATACCTCACCTAATCCGCGATTCATTATTGCGGGTTTTAGAGCCTGCGAAGCAGGCGGCCAGAATAAAGCCCAGCGTGGAGCGTAGCGTAACGCTGGGTTTGCCCACGGCAATCACCAAGCCCGCGAAGGCGGGCGTCAGCTTTTACAATGGCTACCGAATCAAACTGCTGTCGCTCACTTCGTGAGCTTTATCTTCCTGCTGCATTGCTGACCCAGCGTTCGCCTCCGGCTTCACGCTGGGCTTTATTCCGTCGCCCGCCTTCGCGGGCTGAAATAGATTGTCGCACATCAGGCATCTCACGAACTCAGGCCGGGCCTTCGATGTCGCTCACAATCTGTTCAGGCCCGTCTGATTCCACCTCTTTCCAGATGAGCACGCTGTGAGTCTCTTTGAGAAGTAGCGACCCGACGATGAACGTTAGCGTGGCGACCAGTATAGGATAGTACAAACCCGCGTAGATGTTGCCCGTCTCGGCCACGACCCAAAGCCCTATGAGCGGCAGGAGGCCGCCGAAGACTCCGTTGCCGATGTGGTAGGGCAGCGAGAGCGCCGTGTACCTGATCTTCGCGGGGAAGGCTTCGACGAGGTACGCGGCAATCGGGCCGTAGACCATCGTGACGAAGATGACCTGAACGAAGACGAGAAGAATCAGTTTCCAAGCCACAGGGTCGGCGATGAAGCTTCCGAAATCCGTGTAGGGCAGAGCTTCCTTTGCGGTGCGGAGCGCGCCGTCCACGAGCGTCTGCGGCGTGAGACTGATCGCGCCCGTCACTTCGTTCGCCTTTGACGTGGCGGTCACAACATCGGAGCCTGCCGCCGCCTGCATCGCCCTGTAGATTGGAATGTACGAGATGGCCGCGAGCAGGCAGCCGAGCATGATGATCCACTTGCGCCCGACGCGATCCGAGAGCGCGCCGAAGACGACGAAGAAGGGCATGCCGAGCAGCAGCGCGGAGGCGACGACGTAGTTGGCCGCCGTGGCGTTCACGTTGAGAATCGTTTGCAGATAAAAGAGCGCGTAGAACTGTCCCGTGTACCAGACGACTCCCTGCCCCGCCGTCGCGCCGAAGAGCGAGATGAGGACGAGCTTCAGGTTGGCCCAGCGCGCGAACGCCTCTTTGAGCGGCTTGGCCGAAGTCATCCCCGCGCCCTTGATGTGACTGAAGATGGGCGACTCCTTCATGCGAAGACGTATGTAGAGCGAGACGCCGACGAGCAGGATCGAGATGAGAAATGGAATGCGCCAGCCCCACTCGGCGAAGGCCTCTTTGCTCATCGCGTTCTGCACGAAGAGGATGACGGCCAGCGAGACGAACAGTCCGAGCGTCGCCGTAATCTGTATGAAGCTCGTGTAGAAGCCGCGCCTCGCGTCCGGCACATGCTCCGCAACGTATACGGCTGCGCCGCCGTACTCGCCGCCGAGCGCGAGTCCTTGCAGCACTCGAATCAGAAGCAGTATGACGGGCGCGGCAAGTCCGATTGTCGCGTAGGTCGGCAGCACGCCGATGAGCGCCGTCGCGCCGCCCATGATTAGGAGCGTGACGAGGAAGGCGTATTTGCGCCCGACGAGGTCGCCGATGCGCCCGAAAAAAAGCGCGCCGAAAGGGCGCACGACGAAGCCCACGGCGAACGTCGAAAGATACGCTATGAGCGCGAGCGTCGAGTTGCCCTTCGGGTAAAAGAGCGGCGAGATGACCGTCGCGAGGCTGCCGAAGATGTAGAAGTCGTACCACTCGATCATTGTGCCGACGGCGGACGCGGCAATCACCTGCCAAATCTTGTAATCGCGAGTCGTTTCGGTTGCGTGCATTTTTAGGTAAGCGACCTTCTCGAATAATGTGGATTGTTATTTAGAGCGTCTAATAAAACCGATGATGCTGGATGTTTCTGTAGGGGCAGGGGCAAGTCCGCGGCCCGTTGCTCGGTGACAAGCAAGTTGAATTTCAATGAAAGTTGCGCGGGCAGGGACAAGCCCTGCCCCTACAGTCCTGTTAGCGTTCTTAAATTCGGGGCAGACATCTTCTCACCGCATCCCTCGCGTGCCCAACGAATTCGTCCAACTCTCCGACGTTCCAGTCAATCGCCCAGCGGAGCTTATCGAACGCGCGAAGGAGCAGAAGGCTCTCAAGCTCCGGCAACATTCGCCCGAACTCGGTCTGCGAAATGCCGTAGCCGTCGAGGAACGCACCGAGCGCAGCAAGGTCGGGGTCGTTCTCAAGCATGTTCATCTTCAACAACTGGATCAAGTCGTGATGTGGGACGATGCTCGCCTCCGCCGAACCCCAGTCGAGCAGGCTCACGACGCCGCGACCGTCAACGATTGTGTTCCTCAGAGATATGTCGCCGTGGTTGAGGCCGAAGACGAACTCGCGCGCTCGCAGGTCTGCGAAAATGCGTTTGATACTTTTCGACTGCGAGTGTGTCAGCACGTTCAATTTAATCAACTGATCGTCTTCGTTCAGGCTCTCGATATTATATTCGAGGTATTGAAGCCACGACG
The DNA here is from genome assembly GCA_035630035.1 of Pyrinomonadaceae bacterium. Taxonomy (GTDB): domain Bacteria; phylum Acidobacteriota; class Blastocatellia; order Pyrinomonadales; family Pyrinomonadaceae; genus QHXN01. Next base: position 4,884 of record DASQLL010000016.1, read on the forward strand.
CGCGCGCGTCGCCCCGCGTCATGTCGGACAGCTTCAGCCCTAAGCCGGCCACTTCGATGGAATGAATCAGCCTTGCGTACCCGCCAAGCTCCCGCCAGATGTAACTCTCCGCCGCACGGCTGTCACTGCCCTCGTCGCCCGCCACGTAGGATTCAACGATGTAGGCGTAACCGTCGCGCCGCCCGACGGCGAGAACCGCCGGGACGGGCACGCCCAACGCGGCGGCTCGCTCGATGCACCAAGCCTCCTTGGCGTACTCGTCCGGGGCCTGCGCCCTCTCGCTCATCCTGACGACGATTTTATTGTCGCCCGCCGCGACGACGAATACCTTGTTGACGCTGCCCTTGCCGATGATGGGAGTAACTTTAACCGGCGGCTCGTTGAGAAACTCGGACGCGATGTTTGAGACGGCCTCTATGTCTTTGCTTGAATCAATAACCATGTTTCCTGCATCACCGGAAAGGAACCGTGCATTTCTGCTTGTTACTCTGAAGCGCCAACTCGATAACGCGTATCGTGCTCATGGCCTCCTCAGGCTTAACGGCAAGTTCCGCCCGTCCGGCAATCGCTTCAACTATGTTCTGGTAAAAAGCTTGGTAACGCCCCGGAACAGTTTCCACACGCCCCACCGAATGCAAACCGCCGATTTGTGTGTCGAGCTTGCCCCAAAGCTCTTCGGTCTCTTCTCCCCAGTTCGGTTCGGACGGCGTGCGCCCTTGCTTCAATGCCTCTTCCTGCGGGTCGAGTCCGTACTTGATGAACGAGCCTTCGGTGCCGTGCAGAATGAAACGCGGACTTTGCTCCCGCACCAACATCCCCGCCTTCAACGTCACTTTCAAATTGTCGTAATGCAGCAGCAACTCGAAATTATCATCCGCCTTCGCGAACTCCCTCTGAACTCTTATGTCAGCCGTAATCATTTGCGGCAAGCCGAACAAGACGAGCGCCTGGTCTATCAGGTGCGAGCCGAGGTCGAACAGAATCCCGCTCCCCTCCCCTTCTTCCTCCCGCCATGCTCCCTGTCGCCGGTAATTCCTGAAACGATCATAGTGGGACTCATATTCGACAAGGCGTCCCAAAAGTTTAACGTCCAACAATCGCTTGACCGTCAGGAAATCGCCGTCCCACCTTCGATTCTGGTTGACGCTAACGAGCCTGTTCTGCCTGCGCGCCAAATCAATCAGTTGCTGCGCCTGCTCCGAAGTAGTCGTGAAAGGTTTTTCGACCACCACGTGCTTACCGGCAAGCAAGGATTGTCTCGCCAGATCGAAGTGGGAGATGTTCGGCGTGGCTACGACGATTAACGTTATGTCTTCATCCTGAAATAGTGCGTCGGCGTCGCGCACGACCTCAACCGAAGGGTAGCGCTCGCGGGATTCATCGCCGTGACGCTCGACGATTTTCTTCAGTCGAAGATTAGCAACCGACCCGATGACGGGCGCGTGGAAAACGCGGGCCGCCATGCCGTAGCCTATCAGCCCCACGTTGATTTCATTCGTCATTATTGCGCCCTGCTTTCGAGGTCATGAATAACGCTCTCTCGTGCGGGCCGAGATCGGCTCGACATGCTTTGCCGCAAAAGCCGCCGCGAAGTGTCCGACGAGCATTCTTATCCTCCGATGTCTCTTCGCTTCAAGGCACTACGAGCTAATAAAGGGACGAAGGTGTGAGACCGAATCTTAACAGACCTTTGATTAACCTCGAAAAGATTGGTAGAGCATGAATCCACGCGAACGACAGAGTCAACGAAGTATGGCGGTGACGCTCTCACTGTCTGCGTTCTGTTAAAAGGCAAAATTCTCCTCAGCCTTGTTCGTCCCTCCCGTTTTAATGCGCGGCCTGTGCCGCACGACCGCCGGGGGTTTCCGCAAACGGGCAACCTGACGCTAAAGTTCATACATCAATCGCTGCTGAAGTCCGTCCACTCTCCCGCTTGCCAAACACGTCTCTCTCTGTTTACATGTGGCCTTGAAAAAGGTCATGCCGACCGTCGCCGGAGGAGTTATGAAGATTCACATTGTCTCGCGCCCGCTCATCGCGCTCGCGCTCACGCTCACGCTCTGCTCCGTCGGACTCGCCGACACCATACGCATGAAGGACGGCCAAGTCATACGCGGCCAGATCGTAGGCTTTCGCGACCAACAGTTCACCGTTCTCATCGGCGCGGGCGCGCGCGGGCGTCGCAGCCGCGTCACAATCTACATGGAAGATGTCGAATCCATAGACTTTGAGAACGCAGCCGCGGACACCTCAAGCGCGGGCGACGACGGCGGCCCGCCCGTCGAGTCGAGCCGCACGCAGACGCCGCAGCGTACGCAGCCCGACCCCAGACCGGCGCAGCCCGAACAGCGTCAGCCGCCGACGATGAACACGGGCGGCAGTTCTTCGCCTTCCGTCTCCAACCCTAGCTCCAGCCGCACGAACGGCACCGACGCCGCGTCGAGGCCCGCGCCCTCCGCCGCCGCTGGCGACTCGCCCTTCTTCCCCGTGCGCGTGCGCGTGCGCGCCGACAACTCGGCCAACGGCTGGACGGATTCGGGGCTGATGGTGCGTAAAGGCCAGAGGCTTCGCATCAGCGCCACGGGCCGCGTCTCTCTGGGGCTGGGCAACTTCTCGACGCCGACGGGGCTGCCGCGCCTCTTGGACACGGAGAAGCTCATGCGTAACGAGCCGACGGGCACTCTGATCGCCGTCGTCGGCGACGACAACGACGATTTCATAGCCATCGGCGCGGGCCGCGAGTTTTACGCCACGCGCGACGGTCGCCTCTTTCTAGGCGTCAACGAGGGCAAGCTCGACGACAACACGGGCTACTTCGACGCGCTCATCGAGGTCGAGCCTGTGACGAGCGGCGGAAACTGAAAGCGCTCGGAAGGTCGGAGAAATTAAAGGTTGGAGTTTCAGGCGTCCGGGCCGTTGGTCGTTAAACCATTTGCCCGCCCCGGACATCTAAAGCTCTGACCTTTGTTTCATTTGACCGTGCGCGCGCGTGGGCCGTATATTTCGGGCTGAATCGAAACCAACGCGTTCCCGCCATTGCCGCGCACGTGGTTTTCCGCATCCGAGGTTTTAGTTATGAACAACGTATCGCTCCTACGCGCCGCCGCCCTTCTGCTCGCACTGGCTTTCATACTCGCGCCTTCTTCCGGCGCGGGACTGCTCGCGCAGTCGCGCCGCGTGCCACAGCAGGAGCCGCAGAAGAAGAACACGCGCCCCGGCGAGCAGCAGACCGACCCGCAGCAGCAAGAGCCTGTCCCGCCCGATGTCCTCAAGGAAACGGAGGTCGTCAAGGTCTCGTCCAACATCGTGCAGATCGAGGCCGTCGTCGTCCACAAGAAGTCGAAGCAGATCATCATGGGGCTGAAGAAGGAGAACTTCGCGATCTTCGAGGACGGCATACAGAAAGACGTGGCGAACTTCGCGACGCCGGAGTCGCCGATTACGGTCGCGGTCGTGTTGGAGTACAGCAAGATCGGGCAGGTGCAGTCCTACTACGGCAGCAGCGGGCAGGATCGCTACGGGATGGAGGAGATGCTCGGCCCGACCATAATGTTCTTGCAGCAGTTCATCAAGCCGCCGCAGGATTACGTCTCGGTCGTCGCCTACGACATGCGCGCGACGCCGCTCACCGATTTTACGAACGACCCGGCGCGCATCGGTCAGGTCATCAGTCTTCTGGCGCGCAACCGCCCCGTCTCGGAGGAGGCGAACCTTTACGACGCGCTCAAGCTGACGCTCATCGGGGGCAAGGCCGACTCGGTCGTGCTGGAGAATTCCGAGAAGAGGACGCAGGAGTACGGCGGCATGGTTGACATACGTGGCCGCCGCAAGGCCCTCTTCCTCATCACCACCGGCCTCGACACCTTCAGCAAGATCAACCTCGACCAGACGCGCAAGATCGTGCAGAACGCGGGCGTGCCCGTCTACATAATCGGCACGGGCGAACTGTTCTTCAAGAAGCACGGCGACGACCTCGACGCAATGGACGACATCGCGGGGCCGCTCCGCTTCGGTCGCCTGAGCATGCTGCAAGCGCGCAACACGCTCCGCACCTTCGCGGAGGAATCGGGCGGCGCGTACTTCCCCATAACCTTCCCCGGCGAGCTTGGCTCTGCGCTCCAGACCATAAACGCCCTGATGCGTAACCAGTACAGCCTCGCCTACTCGACCGGCGAGCGGCGCGACGGCAAGCGCCACAAGATCGTCGTCAAGGTTGACGTTGACGGCGACGGCCAGTTCGACGAAAAGGAGTTCGTCGTCAAGAGCCGGCAGTTCTACAACTCACCGAAGAGCTAGGAAGCAGGAGGCAGGAGCAGGAGGCAGGCAAGAAAAAGGCAGCCGAGTCGTAAATGACCGGCTGCCTTTCCTCTTAACTGCCTCCTGCTCCTGCCTCCTGCTTCCTGTCTTTCAGGCTCCGTACATTCTCAACCGGAACTCGTCGTTGAATGCGTGAATCTCCGACTTGCGGCCTGAGAAGAGGCGCGACTCGCGGAGCAGCGCGGGCAGTCCGCCCTGCGGGAGCGCGAGGCCGTAAGCCTTGCTCTGGAAGATGGCGGCGAGCTGCGGGTTCAGACGTTGCGGCACGCCGTAGCGTATGGCTCGTTGCATCGCGGGCGCGAAGCCCGCGGTGCGGCGCGGGTTCGTGATCTCGATTGAGCTGTCGAAGATGAACAGTCGCGTCGCAACGCCGGGCAGCACGAGGTCGCGGTGCGTGAGCGCGTTCGCGAGCGCTTCCATGAGCGCGCCGCGTTGGTAGTTCGAGCGCGCCGCCACGGGCGAGTCGCCCTCGCCCTTTCCGGGGAAGACGCGTGGACGCTTTTCCCAGAGGTCGCAGTAACGCTCGACGAAGCGCACGGACGATTCATAAAGCGTGTGCAGGTTGCCCGTGAGCTGTAGGCTTTCGACCTTCGGCGCTTTCGTGTCCTCGCCCGCGAAGCGCGTGGCCGTCACCGAGGCGCGCGGCAAAAGCTCCGCGACGCGCTCGTCGCGACCGAAGAGCAGAAGGCCCGCGACCGTGGGGGCGACGCGGTCGCTCTTGAAGACGGTCGCGGCGGGCGTCGCGAGCAAGAGGTCGCGCTCAAGCACCTCGGCGGTCGGGTAGTCCGCGCCCGCGCGCGAAGGCGTGAAGGCGTCAGGCTCGAACTCTCGCACGAAGCTCCAAAGGTGCGCCTCGTCAATGTCCTCGATCTCCGCGCCGAGCGCCGCGACGTTCTCTTGCAGGATGGGCCGCGCCTCGTCGAGAAGCACGGACAGCTCCTCGCGCGACGCCTCGCGCTTTTCAGCGCCGACGCGCACGAAGTAGCGACCGTCGCGCATTCGGTAGGGCCTGCGCTTGCCTTCCACGTCGAGCGCGACGACGCGCATGCCGTTGTCGAACGCGACGATGTCTATGAAGGGAAAGAGCGCCGGGATCATGTCCTCGCGGCAGATTCGCACAAGCTCGTCGCGCACCGAGTCGGCATCGTCAACGCCCTCGACGCGCAGGTTGTCGTTGACGCCGAAGACGATGACGCCGCCGCCCGTGTTCGCGAGCGCGACGATGCTCTGCGCGATGCGCTCCGGGTTCGAGAGTTTTACTTTTAGCTCAAGGAAGGTGTCTTCGCCGCCGCGAACGAGCGTCAGAAGCTCTGCGCGCGAAGTCTGCGGCGCGGGCGCGGCGAGGTAGTCCTGAAAAGAGCGTTCCGAGGGGGACTCGTGACGTTGGTTGCGGAATTTTCTGCGAGCCATTTGTGTATTGGCGGCGCTCTCAACCGTAAGCCGCCCGGACGCGCCGGTCGTTTGAGACGCGCGCGTCGCTGGAATGAATACTGAAGCAGTTTTCAGTTTTGAGTTTTCAGTTTTCAGCAAAGCCATTCCGCTTCTTACTGAAAACTGAAAACTCAAAACTGAAAACTGCCCTCAACCCATGATTTGACTGTCGCCGCCCTCGCCTCTGCCCGTAACGGCTTCGAGAATCTCAAGCTCGCGACGCTCTAGCGTGCGCGCCTGCAATGGCAGCAGCAGCAGATAAAATCCGACTGAAAGAACCGCGAACGCGGCGAGTATAACATACTTGACTGTGAGGCTCTGCGCGATGTGCCCGGCGACGACCGCGACCGCGGGCGGCACCATCAGCAGAAAGAAGAGCGGCACGAGCAGAAAGCCTGCCAGCCCCGAACGGTTCATGCGCTTGCCGAACTCGACGCGCTTCGGGAACTGCATCGAGAGCCAGTTGCCGAAGACAGGGAAGACGCCCGCGGTCGTCGTGAACGCGAGCGCGACGAACAGGAGCGTTTTCGGCGTCAGGTCTCCGAAGACAAGCCCGCCGACGAACACCCCCACCGTCACGAGCAGCAGCGATATGAAAGTCGTCGCCGCGTTCTTCGCCACCAGCACGAGGCGTCGGCTCACGGGCGACAGCACGAGCGCGCGCATGCCCGCGCCGTCGTAGCCGAAAAGGTTCGTCGAGAGCGGCGAGACGAGCATGAAGATGTAGAGGACGCTGAAGACCGCGCCCGCGCCTTCGGCGTACTGCGAAATCTGCGCCCAACTGCGACTCCTCCCGCTGCCCATCGGAGCCATCCTCAAAACTATCGTCAGCCCGACGGCCATAAGCGCGATGACGCGCAGTTGCGCGTTTCTGAGAGCGTATCGAATCTCCTTCTCCACGACCGCCGAAAACTGCGGCGACGCGAAAGGCACTTGCCACCCTGCATACTGCTCCGCCTTCGTCGCGTCCTGCGCCGCCCGCGCCGCCGTCCTGCGCTTCGAGCCGGAGCCGCCCGCGCCAAGCGCCGTCCGACGCGCGAGCCTGTAAGAAAGGACGAAGCAGACGAGCGCGTAGGCCGCGAGCGTCGCGAGCGAGGCGGCGAACGCAAGCGCGCCGCCCGGTCTGAGGCCGCGACTGAGCGCGTAAGCCGCCGCCCCCGGCGGAGACCAGCGCGCGCCTTCGAGGTAAGCGCCGTAACGCTCCATGAGCGGCATGAGCTGCCCCATCAACGCGCCCGACATGCCCAACGCCGCACCGAGCAGCGCGAGCAACATCTCGCCGCGCGTCCGCCTCGATTTCGTAAGCGCGCCGACGCCCGCCGACAGGAGCTTCGAGAAGGACATCCCGAACGCGACCGCGCACACCGAGATCGAAAGCCCCGCCGCGATGCTCCCGCTCGCAAGCCCCGCCCCCAAGCCCATCGCAACCGCCGAGGGTATTGCGAAGACGGACGTGAGGCTCGACAGGTCGCTCACGAAATCGAAGAGGAAGAGTTTGCGAAGCGAGACCGGGTAGAGCAGCAGACGGCCCGGCTCGAACCTGCTGCCCCCGCCCAAAAGCAGCGGCATCATCCCCCACATCATGAACATCATCGTGAAGATGAAGAACATGAACAGAAAACCGTCGCCCGCCGCGAAGCCGCGCCCGCCCGTCCCCGGCAGAGCTAAGAAGTACGCCGCCGCCCCCAACCCCGCCGCGATGAGCAGCGCAAGCACAAACCCCGCCAACATCCCCAACGCCGCCACCACGCGCCCCGCAACGGCCTTACGCGACCGCATCGAGTTGCGAAACAACGCCCACTTCAACCACACGAGAGCTAAGAGTTGAGACATCGGTCACCCGTTAAGACACGCACCTGTTATGTTCCCCTGCATCACGGCGCGGAGCAGTATTATATGCTTCTCGCGGACTCCTGCCGCAAATCTGCGGTAAAATACACGTTAGGCGTCTTCGATTTTGCTACCATAAAGGAGACATTTAGTCATGTATATTGAGACAGGGCATATGGATGTTGACGACGACGTAGCTTTTCGCACTCACGCTGAGGCGTGCAACTGTTTCGGTCATTCCTATAAGCAATTTTATAGAGCAATGGCGAAACATCCTGTTGATTCAGAGCTAACTATATGGTTCCCCAAATTGTACGATAACCCTGATTGGGATAATTATTTTTCTGATGGTGAGGAAACACTCTACGAACGTTCCAAGCATAATAACGCTGAACATTTTGATGGCTTTCTTAAAGCATATCGCGAGGAAAAGGACATATTCAAACGCTTAGTCTTTGCACATGAACGCGATTCTTCAGGCGCTACGATGTACCGCTTCAAAGGCTTGTATGTGATAGACGCGGAGACTTCAATCCGCGAGAGAACCGTCACGTATCGTCGTAAGGCCAAGCGAGTGAAAACGTATGCACCAATTAGGTGATCCTTATTCTGAGTATCTGTATACCGAAACTGATATTATGTGACCCGCCGCCTAACAATCCATCTGAAGGTGAGAGTCAAGAGATGTCGGTCAAAATCATATTCCCTGCTGCTTGATGGTAAGAGAAAGCAGGGGAAAGGATTTAACAAATGAGTTTAGTAATTGAAGCTCCGCCCGTGCCGCTGAGAGCCGATGAGCGTGGTGTGCTGCGTGTAGGCAAGACCCGTGTGCCGCTTGATACTGTCGTTTACGCTTTCAATCAAGGCGCGTCGCCCGAAGAGATTGTCATGAGTTATCCTGCGCTCGCGTTGATTGACGTTTACGCCGTCGTCAATTATTACGTTCACAACCGCGACGAAGTTGATGGTTACATTCAAGAGCGCGAAGCCAAAGCCGCATACATCAAAGAGGAAAACGAGAAGCGTTTCCCACAAGTAGACATCCGCGCACGCCTTCTTGCAAGACGACAAAAACAAGATGAGGTCTGAGCCATGTTGAGGTTTGCGTTAGATGAGAACTTCAACATGCACATCGTCAATGGCGTATTACGGCGGCTCCCAGACGTGGACATCGTGCGCGTGCAAGACGCAGGATTAGGCGGGGAAGACGATTCAACCATTTTGGAGTGGGCGGCAAGCGAGGGGCGTGTTTTGCTTACTCACGATGTCAACACAGTTACGGCTTTCGCTTATGAACGAGTCGCGCAAGGCTTGCCGATGCCGGGCGTATTTGAAGTTTCTCTGAAAGCTCCCATTAGCGTTGTGATTGAGGATATTTTGTTGCTCGTTGAATGCAGCGTCGAAGGTGAATGGGAAGGACAAATCAACTATCTGCCACTCAAGTAATCTTTGCCACACGGTTTAGGCGTTCGTAACATGCTAAAATGCCCGTCATAAGATTCTAGTTGGGGGTTTGTTTCCGGTGTATCAAATAGAGTTGGAGAAAGCGAAAGCGCAAATCGAAAGTCTGCTGCAAGCCGCGCTCGATGGCGAAGAGATCGTTATTACACAGAACGAGCAGCCGGTCGTGAGACTTGTGCCGGTCTCAAACGCCAAACTCCGCCGACGTAGTGGCAGCGCCAGAGGCTTGATAACGATGTCGGATGATTTTGATGAGCCGCTTGAAGATTTTGCCGAGTATATGCAATGAGGCTTCTGCTCGATACGCATACCTTCCTATGGTTCATTGACGATAATCCGCGTCTAAGTTCGCGGGCGAAAGCCCTGCTTGAGTCAGACGTGGATTTGTTTTTGAGCATGGGTAGTCTCTGGGAAATCTCGGTCAAAGTCAGCGTCGGAAAACTCACCTTAGCGCAGCCTTGATAGCGATGTCTGGTCGAGCGAAATGCGTCCTCATTTATACGGCTTCACTACTTATCGCGCCGATGCCGGTCATGCCTTTCGTCAAAGGCACGCGCGAGTTTGCGCTTGCGGTCGCGGTGTGCGGCGCGGTTCTGAGCATGTCGAGTTTCTACGTCGCGCGGGGCGAGTGGCGGCTCAAGGCGCGCGGCCTATTGGGTGACAAGCTGCTCGCGTCGTCGCTCATTACGCTTGCGTTCGGGTTGGCGCTGCTTGCGGGCGCAGTCGTGTATCTTAGTCCGTTCTGAAACTTGCGAGGGGTCGAAGAGCGCGCTATGCACGCAAAAGTTCTACGCAGCCTGCTCACATTGATTCTTCTTCCGTCGCTCTGCGCCGTCGCCCCTGTCTCGACCGGCGCGGTTGGCGCGATTCGTACCAACGCCGCGCCCACGTCGTCGCGCAGTCTCGAAGCCGGACGCGGGGCAGAGCGCGCTCGACCGCTCTGGCCCGGCTCACGATTTACCGAAGGCGACCGCAGGCGCGCAGTCCGGCGCGGCCTTCGATTCATCTACCGCACCGCGCTCGACGAAAATAATTTCGAGCAGTACGGAAGCGATTACCTCTGGTGCTTCTACACCGTCGGCGAGAGCGTGAGCGACGCGGGGCTTCGGCGCACGGCACGGCGCATGGGAGTCGAGCGAGCGCGCCGTTGGCGACGGACGCACCGCTCGCTTCCCGAAGGCGCGACGGCGCAGGAGGTCTCGGACTTCGCCTTCGGCAGCGACGCCGCCGACAGCCTCGGCCTTCGCGACGACAAGCTCAAAGAGCAGATACGACTCGCCGCCTCGCGCTTTACGGCGCGCGACTTTCTGCTGTTCGACCCCGCGAGCGAGCCGCCGCCCTCGGACGTGCCCGACGAGTGCGAGTTCGACAAGGCGAGGAATGAGCGCGGCGCGACGACTTGCCGTCGCTGCGGGCGGCCTCTGAAGATGCGTACGCGCGCGGACGTTTGGTACGACGCTCTGATTACAGCTTACGTGGGCGACCGCTTCGGCGTCCGGCTCGGCGCGGATTACGGCGAGGTTCTCAAACTCCTCCCGACGCTTCGCCCCTACCGTGGGCATGAGGGAGGAGCGAACGCGGAGTTCTACGACACGGTCTACGCCGTCACGCACGTCGTCTACACGCTGAACGATTACGGCCAACGCAGTCTCTCGCCGAGCCTGCTTCCCGACGAGCTTGAGTTCCTTCGCGCGAACCTGCGCGAGGCCATCGCGCAGGGCGACGCGGACATGCTCGGCGAGTTCATGGACTCTTTGCGCGCCTTCGGCCTGACCGACCGCGACGACGAAATCCGCGCCGGCATGGAGTATCTGCTCGCGCGACAGAACGCCGACGGCAGTTGGGGCGACGTGAGCGAGCGAGACATATACCTTCGCTACCACCCGACTTGGAACGGCGTCGCCGCGCTCAGCAACTATGCTTGGCGCGGCGACGGGCCGACTCCCGCAAAGATGCGCGCGCTGTCGGCTGTCGGCGCGGCACGTAAGGATTGAGAGGACTCACGTGAAAGCTTTGCCTGCCGCATCTGTAGTATATTCCGCATCTGTGGTATAGTCTTTTCACACGTTACCGACCGCTCTTTAGAAAACATAACTCTCGACATCAGGATTTGCGCGCGCCGCTCGTCTCCTTGTGCCGTCTGCTGTTTTCACAAACGCGACCGCTGAGGAGACTCTTGATGAACGCAGCCGTAACGCCCCAAACTTCAAACGAAAACCTGCTTCTAACTCCGGCGCCTCGTAAGGCCGTGCCTCGCGCCGACGCCCGAAGCGAGCGCGGCCTACGGTCTCTCTCAACTCCACTTTCGAGGGACGGCGACAGATGAGCGAGCCGCAGAAAATCGTTGAGCGGCAGACGTGCGCGTCGTGCGCCGGGACGGGCACGTGGGCCGTCTCGCTGGCCTACGTCGTCTCCTGTCTGGTTTGCGGCGGTAAGGGTTACGTCTCAATCGCACAGCCCGCGGGGCCGTGTCGCAACTGTGGAGGCAGCGGCAAGCGCAACGCGAACGCTCCGTGCCTCACCTGCGCGGGCACGGGATGGGAACGAGTCTTCGCACAAAACGTAGGCGGCACGGCTGCGTAGCCCTTTGGCCGTATTTTTTTCAACGCAATTATCGGAAGGCTGGCATAAAAAATGGATGGAACAGACAAGACCGCGGGCAGCGACCCGATCAACGTCAGAGACGAGGGGACTTGGCCGGGGATAGATTCGAGGTTTCGACTTATCGTCGTGTCGGCTTTAAGAAGTAAGCAGCTACAGCGCGGCGCGCTTCCGCGCATCGCTCCCGACACTCTGAAGCGTAGAAACACGAGCATCGCGCTCGAAGAGGTGAAGCGCGGCCTCGTGCCTTTCACGATCACCCTTGAAGACAAAAAGGCTAATGGCAACGACAACGGAAGCCAGATAGGTCTCGCCGAAAATGAATGAAAGGATCGCGCGCCTTCTTTGCGCGCCGCTCAAACGTAGGCCGGCATGAAAGAGCTGAGAGTTTATACAGAGCCGTTAAGCACGGACGCGACCGCCGAGCGTGTGATGTTCTACACGAGACGCGCCGACGGGCCGTACTACCTTTGGTTTTATGAGAGCGAGCCGGGGCGTTGGCGCTTCTCACGCGTCCACGTATCGAGGCTGACTCTCAGGGTTCTATGCGCCGCGAGCTGGCAGGCCGTTCCCGCCGCGTTGCAGGCGAGGCTGAATGAGCACTATCTCGACTAGACGACATTTTATTTAGCGTCGGGCGCACGCGACTCGACCGAGGAATTGAGCCTCATGCCCGAAGAACGTCACCCCGTCAAAAATCTGATTCTCGCCTCCCTGTCCCGCAATGAGTACGAACGCCTGCTCCCTGATCTGGAATTCGTCCCGCTGGCGCTCGGCGAGGCTCTCTACAAATCAGGCGAGCGTATCGAGCACGTCTATTTCCCGGACGACGCACTCGTCTCTCTCGCCACACACATGACGGGCGGCGCGACCATCGAGGTCGGACTCATCGGCAGGGATGGAATGGTCGGCATCCCAGTGCTTCTGGGCGACGACATCTCGTTCGAGCAGGCCGTCGTGCGGATTCCGGGCGGCGCGATGCGTATGAGTTCGGAGTCGCTCAAAAAGGAGTTGAAGAAGGGGCACAGTCCTCTTCTCACGCTCCTCCTTCTCTACACGCGCCGGCTCATGAAACAGGTCGCGCAGACCGCCGCATGCAACCGCCGCCACACGGTAGAAAAAAGGCTGGCGCGCTGGCTGCTGATGTGCCGCGACCTGACGGAGTCGGACGAGCTGCCGCTCACGCAGGAATTCATCTCAAGCATGCTGGGCATGCGTCGCGCGGGCGTCAGCAGAACAGTCATCGGCCTACAGGAAGAAAGATTCATCCGATACACTCGTGGCCGCATCAGCATTTTGAACAGGCAAGGACTTGAAGAAGTCGCCTGCGAGTGCTATCAAATGGTCAAAGCTGAAACTAAACGCAGAGCGAAGTCGGCCTCCTGACCAACGCGAGGCCGGCAACAGGCCGTCCTAGCGTGGAGGTAGCATGATGAAGGCATTACTGGTTTACCCGGAGTTCCCGGACACTTACTGGAGCTTCAGGCACGCGCTCAAGTTCGAGGGCAGGCAGTCGGCTTTTCCGCCGCTGGGACTCCTGACGGTTTCGGCGATGCTCCCACGCGCGTGGGAGCGGCGTCTTGTTGACATGAACGTCAGGCGGCTCACGGACGCAGACATCGAGTGGGCCGACATCGTTTTCGTCAGCGCGATGATCGTGCAAAAGGAGTCGCTTGAGCGGGTCGTCGAGATGTGCAAGGCGCGCGGCAAGCGGACGGTCGTCGGCGGGCCTTACGTCTCGACCAGCGCCGAGCATCTGCCCGAAGCCGATCACATCTTCGTCGGCGAAGCGGAGACGACGTTGCCGGATTTCCTGCGCGACTTTGAGAGCGGTGAGACCAAGCGCATCTATCAGGCCGCGGAGCGACCCACGCTCAACCTTACACCCATCCCCGACTTCAGGCTGGCCGAACTCGGACGCTACAGCGCGATGTCCGTGCAGTATTCGCGCGGCTGCCCGTTCCAATGCGAGTTCTGCGACATCATCGAGATTTACGGGCGCGTGCCTCGCACCAAGTCGAACGAGCAGATGCTGGCCGAGCTGGACGCGCTCCGCGAGGTCGGCTGGCGCGGCCTCGTCTTCATCGTGGACGACAACTTCATCGGCAACAAGCGCAACGTCAAGCGCCTTCTGCCCGAACTCGTCGAGTGGTCAGACGCGCACGGTCGCCCCTTCTCCTTCATCACGGAGGCGAGCGTGAATCTCGCCGAAGACGACGCGCTTCTGGAGTTGATGCGGCGCGCGAACTTCCGGCGCGTCTTCCTCGGCATCGAGACGCCCGTCGAAGAGAGTCTGAAGGAGGCGCAGAAGGGGCAGAACACGCGGCGCGACCTTTTGGAGTCTGTGCGGAAGATTCAGTCCTACGGGCTGGAGGTGATGGCCGGCTTCATCGTCGGCTTCGACAACGATCCCGAAGACATCTTCGAGCGGCAGATAAACTTCATACGCGAGAGCGCCATCCCGCTTGCGATGGTCGGACTGCTAACGGCGCTCCCCGACACGCAGCTCTGGCGGCGTCTGAAGCGCGAGGGGAGGCTGCTCAAGGAAAGCTCGGGGAACAACACCGAAGGCTCACTCAACTTCGTCCCGCGCATGGACACCGCGCGCCTCGTCGAAGGCTATCAGAGGATACTTCGCACGATCTACAGCCCCGCGGAATACTACCAGCGCGCGCTCGACTGCCTGTCGCACCTGACGCAGGGGCCGGAGCCGCGACGCAGCCGTTTCACTGATGACGTGAAGGCATTCGTGCGCGTCGCGGTCGCGCTCGGCGTTCGCGACCCCGCACGCGCCGAGTTCTGGCGCTACATGAAAAGCGCCGTCACCACCCACCGCCGGAACTTCGCGCACGCGGTCACACTGGCCGCGATGGGTTATCACTTTCGCAAACTGACGGAAGCATTATGACTGCCGACTCGCTCGCAGAGCATTATCTGGAAGAGGCCGTGGGGGCGTTTCGCGGCCTGAAGCGATTAGCCGACGGGGCAATCGAGCAGGTGAGCGACGAAGAGATGTTCCGCGCGATTGACCCCGAGTCGAACAGCATCGCTCTCATCATGAAGCACATGTACGGCAACATGCGCTCGCGCTGGACGGACTTTCTGACGACCGACGGCGAGAAGCCGGATCGGCGGCGCGACTCCGAATTTCTAGTCGAGGGCGAAGACCGGCGCGCTGTTATGGAGCGTTGGGAGGCCGGCTGGCAAACGGTCTTCGACGCGCTCGCGCCTCTCAAGGCCGAAGACCTTTTGCGCCACGTCGCGATACGCGGCGAGCCGCACACGGTCGTCAAGGCGATCAACCGGCAAATCTCGCACTACGGCCAGCACACGGGGCAGATAGTCTTTCTAGCCAAGCACCTCAAAGCATCCGACTGGCAGACGCTCAGCATCCCGCGCGGCGAGTCGGAAACTTTCAATAAGAAGATGGAAGAGAAGCAGACTTAAGTCTTAAGTCTGCGTGAAGCCGGGAGCGCGGGCATCCCTGCCCGCCTTGAGCGCGGAGCGCGAACAGCGCGTCCTTTATGCTCAAGCTTGAGCGGAAGCAAAAACTTTTAAGCGTGCTTGTAGCACGCTTAGGCGGGCCGCGGATGCCCGCGCTCCCAGCAAAGTGCTGTAAGATTCCTTCATGTCTGAAGCTTCGACAGAGGCGACGCGCGCATACGTCGGGATGGGATCGAACCTCGGCGACCGCGCGGGCAATTTGCTGATGGGCGTGCGCGGGTTGCTCGCGGCTGACATCAGCGTCGCGCGTTTGTCATCCATCTATGAGACCGAGCCGGTCGGCGTCGAAGTCGAGCAGCCTGCCTACCTTAACTTGGTCGCCGAGATCGTCGCGCCGCCCCCTTCGCCCGAACAGCTCCTCACGCTTCTGCTCGAAATCGAGCGCGACCTCGGTCGCACACGCGAGCGGCCAAAGGCTGCGCGCACGCTCGACCTCGACCTTCTGCTCTACGGAGCCGAGCGGCGCGAGACGGAGTTGTTGACGCTCCCGCACCCGCGCCTGCACCTGCGTCGTTTCGTCCTCGTCCCGCTCGCCGAGCTAGCGCCCGACGCCGCGCACCCGACGCTACGACGCACGTTCAGACAACTGCTCGACGGCTTGACCGAAGCCTCCGGCGTCCGGCTTTGGCGGCCTTCGAGCCGTCAAATAATTATTTCGCATATCTATTGACACATATTTGCAAGAGGCATATAGTCCCGCGCGAAGAGGTTGAAGGGGCTTCTGACGGGAAGCCCTTTATTTATGTTTGCTCTCTGGCTTTATCGAATACTTCACGGAAAGAGGTTCCCTCTCTTGAAAAAACTGACGCTCCTTTGTCTCTTTATTTTCTTAGGCGCGGTGCCCAGCCTCGCCCAAGATGACTACAACAAGTTCGAGTTCTACGGCGGCTTCTCGCACAACCGGGTTGACGTCGGCGGCGACCGCGAAGGAATCCACGGCATCGAGCTTGCTGTCACCGGCAACGTCTCCCGCTACTTCGGGTTGAAGGCCGACTTCGCCCATCACCGCAAGTCGTTCGACTTCGGCGGCGGCGACGACCTGACCTTTACCGGCAACACTTTCGTGGCCGGCATACAGATCAAGGACAACTCCAAGGAGACCAAAGTCAAGCCGTTCGTCCACGCGATGCTCGGCGGGGCACGCGTTGGATTCAGCGGCGACGGCGACGGCGGAAGCTCCACCGGATTCGCGGGCGTCTTCGGCGGCGGCATAGACATACGTGCCGGCAAGAACGTAGATATACGCATCGTCCAAGTTGACTACAACCCGACCCGCATCGAGGGCTTTACGCAGCACAACTTCCGCGTCGGCATCGGCATAGTCTTCCACTAAGCCGCAGAGAACGGCAGCCGCATGTACTTCCCCAACCGGGCCGACGGCGTGCGACGCCCGCCCGGTTGGGCCTTCTCCACAGGCGGCGCTCGGCGCGCAGGCCCGGTCTATTTTTGTCTGCCGCCCGTCTCCTTCTTGTTACCGCCACACTACTCGCCTATAATCCCGCCGCTACCCAAAGTCCACTGCCGCAGCTAAAGCGAACCCAAATGGTTTATCTCAAACAGCAGCGTCCCGAAAAAGTGACCGTGCCCGCCGTGCGCTCAAGCAAGGAGCGCGGCGAGAAGCTTGTGTGCCTGACCGCCTACGATTACCCTACGGCGCGCATCGTTGACGAGGCGGGCACCGACATAATTCTCGTCGGCGACTCTCTGGGCAACGTCGTTCTCGGATACGACTCGACGGTGCCCGTCACGCTCGAAGAGATGCTGCACCACACGCGCGCCGTGCGCCGCGGCGTACAGCGCGCGCTGCTCGTCGCGGACATGCCATACGGCACTTATCACACGGGCGAAACGGAAGCCACGCGCGCCGCGCTCCGTCTCGTCAAAGAGGGCGGCGCGGAAGCCGTCAAGCTCGAAGGCGGTCGCAACCGCGTCGAGATAATCCGGCGGCTCGTCAACGAAGAGATTCCAGTGATGGGCCACATAGGTCTGACGCCGCAGTCTTTGAACAAGCTCGGCAGCTATCGCCTTCAGGCGAAGACGGCGGACGCGGCGCGCGCGCTCATCGAGGACGCGCAGATGCTTGAGGAGGCGGGCGCGTTCGCCGTCGTCCTCGAAGTCGTGCCGCGCGAGATAGCGCGCATGGTCACGGAGACGCTGCACATCCCGACCATCGGCATCGGCGCGGGCGCAAGCTGCGACGCACAGATACTCGTCACGCACGATTTGCTCGGCCTCTCCTTCAGCCAGACAAGCCCGCGCTTCGTCAGGCAGTACGCGAGCCTTCGCGACACGATGAACGAGGCCATCACGCGCTACGCGGACGACGTGCGCGCAGGCTTATTCCCTTCGGACGCCGAATCCTACCCGCTCCCCGCCGACGCCGCCGCCGAGCTTGGAGTTAAAAAGTCTGGAGTCTGAAGTCTGGAGTCTGGAGTCTGGAGATGGCAACCTTCTCAAGGCTGGAAGACATTCAGGCGTGGCAGAAAGCCCGACAAGTTACGCGAATGATATATCAGGCAACTGCGAACGGGGGATTTGCCAAAGATTATGGGCTACGCGATCAGATTCAGCGAGCCAGCGTTTCGAACATGGCAAATATCGCCGAAGGATTCGGCAGACACTCAGATAAAGAGTTTGCCAACTTTCTTAATATAGCTCATGGATCAGCCGCTGAAGTTCAGTCGCACTTATACGTCGCTCTCGACTTGGGGTACATAGATCAGGTACTTTTCGGTAAGCTCTACGCTCTACTTGAGGAAATATCCCGAATGACTCTTGCCCTCGCGCAACGGCTCCGAGCCTCAAAAATATGAGACTCCAGACTCCAGACTCCAGACTCCAGACTTTTTCTTATGGAAATCATCAACCGCCGCCAACGCATGGCATCGGTCGCGCGTAAACTGCGGCGCGAAGAGGACAAGACCATCGGGCTTGTGCCGACGATGGGCGCGCTTCACGACGGCCACCTCTCTTTAGTGCGCGAGGCGCGAAGGATGTGCGACGTGGTCGTCGTCTCCGTCTTCGTCAACCCCGCGCAGTTCGGCCCGTCCGAAGACTTCAGCCGCTACCCGCGCGATCTGACGGGCGACACATGCAAGCTCGCCGACTACAACGTGGACTACATCTTCGCGCCGCCCGTCGAGGAGATTTACCCGAAAGGCTTCGCGACCTACGTCACGGTCGAGGGTTTGTCCGACCCGATGGAGGGCGCGGCCAGACCGGGACACTTCCGAGGCGTCGCGACCGTCCTGACCATTCTCTTCAACTCCGTCCGCCCCGACTTCGCGTTCTTCGGGCAGAAGGACGCGCAGCAGACGCTCGTCGTCCGCCGCCTCGTGCGCGACCTAGCCTTCGACATCGAGGTCGTCGTGCTGCCCACGGTGCGCGAGCAGACGGGACTCGCGCTCTCGTCGCGCAACGCTTACCTCGCCGACGGAGAGCGCAAGGCCGCGACCATCCTCTACCGCGCGCTCTCGCAGGCGCGCGAGGTCTACATGGAGGGCGAGCGCAACGCCAAGCGTCTGGCCGAGACCGTTCGAGCGCAGCTTTCGTCTGAGCCGCTCGCGCGCCTCGAATACGTCTCGGTCGTTGACGCCGACACGATGGAGAAGTTCGACCGCATACCCGAAGATCGCTCCGTGCTAATCGCGCTCGCCGCGCAGTTCGGCAAGACGCGCCTCATTGACAACATCATCATCCAGCCCGCGCGCCAGCAGGCACGCGCCACCTCGGAAGGCTGAAGGCTCTGAGCGACGAGAAGCGCGACGCGTATCCCCGCCCCGTTTCGGAGCGCGCGGGCGATTCTGAATTTATAAGCTATTCTGACTGTCCGGCTCTTGCAGTGAGAGTGCTTTGATGTATAATTCGCGCGCGCAAGCAGTAGGCC
>DASQLL010000017.1:0-7151 GCA_035630035.1 Pyrinomonadaceae bacterium
AGAGACGATTGTGCGGTCGCCGCGCGGGCTGAAGGTCAGTGTGAAGTACCCGCGCAGGAGCGCGCCCTTCTCCTGCACGCCGCTGTAGTGCGTGGGGCTGCGGTAGTGATAACGGTAAAGGAAAGCGAAGGTCAGCCGCGCGATTTTGAGATGACTCCTGACGAGGACGCGCCCCTCGCCAAGCCTCTCCAACACGTCTATCCGTGCGACCTCCGGGGCGTAAGACGGTACGACCTTCGGGTCGGAGGCGACCTCGTAGACATGCTCGACGGGCGCGTCAATCTCCAGACGCTCGCGTGTCTGATATCGCCACACGTTCATGCGTTTAATCTCGCCTCGACTCCCATAGTAAACCGTGCGCCGTCGTTCGGCCCGCGCGCCGCCCGTCACCTCGTCACCTTGTTGCATCCGCGCGGACGAAGGGCGGCTCGACTGCTTCGTCTGTGAGCGCGCCGTAGAGCCGCGGGCGGCGGAACGAGTTGCCCCACGTCTCGCGCCGACGGTAGTCGCGTATGGCATCCATGTCGAACGAAGCGACGTAGACGCCTTCCTGCTCGCCCGCCTCGATGATGAGCGTGTCGCGCCCCTCACCGTCTTTCTCCGCGTCGCCCCCGGAGTAGGCGATGGGGTCGAACGCGACGGAGTGTCCGTTGTTCTGCGGCGCGGCGTAGTTGGTCATGGCGACGCCGACCATGTTCTCGAAGGCGCGCGTTCTGAACTGAGCGAGGCGGTGCGCGTCGAGCGTGCATGCGTTCGGCGTCAGGATCACTTCCGCGCCGCGCAGCATCAGTATGCGCGCGCTCTCTGGGAACTCGCGGTCGTAACAGATCATGCAGCCGATCTTGACCTCGCCCGCTTGCGTTTCGAGCGCGCACACGGGGAAGTCATCGCCGGGCGTCAGCTCCCTCTCCGTGTCGAACTCGCACGTGTGAACCTTCGCGTAAGTCAAAACGATCTCGCCGCGACGGTCAATGACCGAGACCGAGTTGCGCGGCCTGCCCTCACACCTTTCAAGGTACGTGAGCGCGACTGCCATGTTCAGCTCGCGCGCGAGATTGCGGAAGTGCGTGACGAAAGGATCGTCCCGGCTGATTGCGAGCGAGCGCCAACGCTCACGCTCGCCCTCGCGCGACGCGTCGAAGAACGTCATGCCGACGCTCCACATTTCGGGAAAGAGCGCAACGTCCGCGCCCGACGCGCTCGCGCGCCGGCAGAATAGCTCACCTTTGGCCCGGTTGGCCTCAAGCTCGAGGCCGCAACCGTTCATCTGCAAGAGCGCGACTTTCATCGTTCCCATAGAAATTTAAAGAGACCAGAGAGCGCGGATGACGGTGGGCAAACGGCGGCAGGCGGCAAGCGATGATTGTGAACTCAGGCTGCGAATTCGTAGACAGGAGTCTTGATGACTCGCTTCGGCTCCTTCTGCTCTTCAATAATCCGCTGCAAGCGCTCAACGGTCTCAGGGGAAAAGAACTGCTCGCCAGTCTCCACGCACACCCTCGCGGGCACGTTCTCGATGATGAAGAACTTGCCGTCCTTTTCCAACGTGTAAGTAACTTGACGTTCCACAATCGTCTCCTTCCATCCGCTTGAGAATTATACCATCTTACCTTTTTAGGGCTTTGACGTTACTTGTGATTAAAACAGGCACGACATATTCACCTGACTGTTCCGACCGCGTTGTACTTCTTCAGAATCTCGACCGTCCTTTCAATCGGCAGGGCCTCGACCCGCGCGCCGCCTCGGCCCGTGACGGTCGTGGCGCGCAGGAGCGAGTTGTAGATGGCCTCCTCGGTCGCCTCGACGCATGCGAGGAAGAGCGGCGACATCGCATCGTTCGGGAGCAGCTCGACGCGGCGCAGGGCAGTCTCGCCGTGGCGTATGCGAAGGCCGGGCGCGGTGCTGAAGGCGATAACGTAATCGCCGCTGCCGTTCGTCGAGGGCGAGCCTGTGCGCGCGAGGCCCAACATGGCGCGCGCGGCCAGACGCCGAAGGTTGCGCGCGTCGAGCGGCGCGTCGGTGGCGACGACGATGATGATCGAGCCGTCGGCGCGGTTGGCGTTGATGGAAGCGTCGCTGTCATCAATCGTCCGTGCGCCCACGCCCGTGCGTCCGCCCGTGCCGCCTCCGACTTTGGGCGCAGGCTCAAGCTGCTCTTTGAGGTAGTAGCGCCCCAACTCGCGGCCTAACGGTGCGCCGTTCATCGTCAGCACGCCGCCGAAGTTCGTCTGCACGAGGACGCCGACCGTGTAGCCGCCCAGCTTCGCGGGCACGACGCGCGAGGCCGTGCCGATGCCGCCCTTGAAGCCGAATGCGACGGTGCCCGTGCCCGCGCCGACCGATCCTTCCTCGACCTCTCCGCCCTTCGCGGATTTCAGCGCCGCGAAGACTTCGTCGCGCCCGACGTGGCGACCGCGTATGTCGTTAAGCTGCCCGTCGTTCGTCTCTGCGACGACCGCGTTCACGGATAGCACCTTCTCGTTGCCCGGAAGCGCGAGCATCCAGTCGAGCAAAGCGTCGGCGACGCGCGGGACGTTGAGTGTGCCCGTCAGTAAGATAGGAGTCTCGATCTCGCCAAGCTCAACGACCTGCGTCGAACCCAACAGCTTGCCGAAGCCGTTGCCGACGAAGATTGCCGCCGGCACTTTCTCGCGGAAGAGATTGCCGCCATGCGGGAGTATGGCCGTCACGCCAGTCCGCACGTCGTCGCCCTTGATTAAAGTCGTGTGTCCGACGCGCACGCCCTCGACATCCGTTATCGCGTCGAGCCGCCCCGCGGGCAGCACGCCGACCGCGAGGCCGATGTCGCGCGCGCGGGGTCGTCTCGGTTCGCCGCTGTTCTGTGTCATGGCGGGCAGTAGGAGCGCGAGCGCGATGACAGTCTTGGGAATTAGCGTCGGCATGTTTGAAGGCGTAGCACTGCCGTGCGGGGCGCACCACGGGCGCGTGCGCGTGTCTCGCCCGCGCCGGTCTGTTCGGGGCTACTTCGGCTTACTTCTTTCGGCCCTTGCCGCCGGTCTTCTTTCGGCCCGCGCCGCCCGCGCCCTTCTTCCCTGCGCCCTTGCGCGAGGCCGCCTTTGAAGTCCGGCTTGAGACCTTGCGCGCCGATTTCGACGCGCGGCGTGCGACTTTGCCCGCCGCCTTTGAAGTCCTGCGCGCGACTCTACCGGCGGCTTTGGCCGTCGCGCCGACGCCCTCCTTGACCGCCTCGGCCTCTGTGCGCGCGAGCTTCTTGTTCGCGCGCGCGGCGGTCTTGACGGCCTTCTTCGTCGAGCGGCTGGGGCGCACAAGCTCGCCCGCCGTCGGGCTTACGCTCGCGACCGCGCCCGAAGCGGCGTCGAGCGTAGCGTTCGTCAGTCCCGCCGCCTGCTCGCCGGCCTGCCCGACCAGACGCGCCGCCGTGCCTACGACTTCGCCCAAGACCTTGCGCGCGGTGTCGAGCGCTCCGCCTTCCTGTCTGCGCTTCTTAGCCATGCTGCCTCCTCAATGTTTCCCGGCTGCGCCGGTCTGTGCGCGAACAGTTCGTCGCGCCGCCCTCCCCGCGGCATGCACTCCGGCGTCACGGTGGGCACAAGTTTTCAGGGGAATTTACGCGCACAGAATACTTCTCAGGCCGGAGGCTGTAAAGCATCAGCCGATGTTAGGCGATGGAGAAATGTGCGAGACGAGGGCGCGCGTTTGTGTTGTAATGTCTGTAAGCGGAGACCGAAAACCAATCAACCGAGGGGGCGAACGAATGAGCAGGAAGAGGGCAGGCGCGGGCGCGGGCGAGACCGAGAGCAAGGCCGCGCTCAAGCGGCAGATGGAAGAGGCGCGCGAGTCAATCAGCGATACCGTGGCCGAGATCAAGTCGGTCGTGACGCACCAGTACGAGGAGGTGAAGGAGACGGTCGAGACGGTGAAGGAGGGCGTCGGCGAAGCGCTCAACTGGCGCGACGAGTTCGAGAACAACCCGCTCGTATGGGGCGCGGGCGCGGTCTCCGTAGGCATACTCATCGGCTTCGGCATCGCGCACGCCTTCGACGAGGACGAGCCGCGTGGCCGCCGGAAACAAGCGGCGGGCAGAGGCGAGCGTCTGGTCGGCGAGCTTGGCGGGCTGGCCGACGTTGTTCTGCCCACCATCTCAGGCAAGGTCAAAGAGCTGTTCGGCCTCGACCTCGACGCATACCTGCGCGCCGAACGCGAGCGAAAGAGGCCCGCGCTCAAGACCGCCGCGCCGAAGAAGATCGGCGCGGGCAAGAAGCGCGTCGCCACGAAGCGCACGACGACGAAGAAGGCGAGCGGCGCGAAGAAGAGATAGAAAGCGCGCGGCGGACGAACACGGGGCATCCAATTAGAGGAGGGAACATGAAATCCGATTCGGGACAGACCACTTCGGTCTGGATGGCGACGGGCGACGTGCCCGCGGCAAGTCCGCTCGGCGAGGACGCGAGCGCGGACGTGTGCGTGGTGGGCGCAGGCATCGCGGGACTGACGACCGCGTACCTGCTCGCGCGCGAAGGCAAGACGGTCGTCGTGATTGACGACGGCCCCATCGCGGGCGGCGAGACATCGCGCACGACGGCGCACCTTGTGAACGCGCTCGACGAGCGCTACTACGAGCTAGAGCGCATCCACGGCGAGCGCGGGGCACGACTCGCCGCCGAGAGCCACACCGCCGCGATTGATTTGATCGAGGAGAACATCACGGAAGAGGGGATAGACTGCGACTTCGCGCGCGTGGACGGATACCTCTTCGTCCCGCCGGGCGAGTCAACCGAACAACTCGGCGAGGAGCTGCGCGCAGCGCACCGCGCGGGCCTGACCGAGGTTAAGTACGTCGAGCGCCTGCCATACGAAGGTTACGACTTCGGCGCGGCGCTGCACTTCCCGCATCAGGGTCAGTTCCACATACTGAAGTACGTGAGCGGGCTTGTCGCGGCTTTAAAGAAGCGCGGCGGGCGCGTCTACACGGAGACGCACGCCGCGAAGATCGAAGGGGGCGAGCGTGCGCGCGTCGAGACCGTCGCGGGCTTCGTCATCACATCGGACGCGGTCGTCGTCGCGACGAACACGCCCGTCAACGACCTCGTCGCAATCCACACCAAACAAGCGCCCTACCGCACATACGTCGTCGGAGCGCGCGTCCCGGCAGGCTCGATTCCGAAGATGCTTATGTGGGACACGCCCGACCCGTATCACTACGTGCGTTTGCAAAGTGTGAAAGACGGCGATGGAAACGCGACGCACGACGTTCTCATCGTCGGCGGCGAAGATCACAAGACGGGGCAGGCCGACGACGCCGACGAACGTTTCCGACGCCTCGAAGAGTGGACGCGCGAACGCTTCCCTTCGGTCGAGTCAATCGAGTTCCGATGGTCTGGTCAGGTGATGGAGCCTGTTGACGGCCTCGCCTTCATCGGTCGCAACCCTCTGGACTCGGATAACGTCTTCATCGCGACCGGGGATTCCGGCAACGGCATGACGCACGGCACGATTGCGGGCCGCCTGCTCACGGATTTAATCATGGGGCGCGAGAACGAGTGGGCCACGCTCTACGACCCCTCGCGCGTTAGCTTGCTGCGCGCTCCAATCGAGTACGCGAAGGAGAACGTGAACGTCGCGGCGCAGTACGCAGACCACCTGACGGGCGGCGAGGTCGAGTCGGTCGAAGAGGTCGCGCCGGGCGAGGGGGCGATACTGCGTAGAGGGCTGAAGAAGGTCGCCGTCTATCGCGACGCGGGCGGCGCGCTGTGCGAGCTGTCGGCGGTCTGCACACACTTAGGCTGCGTGGTCGCGTGGAACGACAAAGAGAAATCTTGGGACTGCCCCTGCCACGGCTCGCGATTCGACGCGAAGGACGGGCACGTCCTCAACGGCCCGGCCATCAGCGGGCTATCGCCGTCGGAAGAGGGATGTCCCAAACGGCGGTTAGAGTCGAGCGATCTTTTTACGCTTCTACTTCTTCGCCCTGACGCGCGGGGGGCGCGATACGGTTTTGTCGGCGCAGCTCTTCGATCAGGGCAGCGAGGTCGTTGATGTCGCCCTCCGCCAACTCGCCGAAGGTCAAGCCGAAGCCGACTCTATCCATGTGATACTTGACCGTGCCGTGTAGACGGAGCCAGCGGTCTTGGTTCGTCCACACCCTCACGAAAAGAGCCTGCTCCTGCGCCACCGTAACCGTGGTCTTCACGAAACATCCCTTGAGTCCGATGCTCGTGATGGTGCCGTTGCGCGGCGTGCCCAGCGTCGCGCCGAAGGCGCAAGGTAAATCAACGATAAAGCGTGACTGTATTTTCGCGTTATCCATGAAGAGGCCGTAAACCTATCGAGCGGCAATCATGCGCTCTGTTTAATTCGACGTACCCTTGATCGAGTTTGCCCGGCAGACTTGCTTCTGACTGCCGGCGTTGAAGCCTGAACGCTGCGGCGACATGCGAATTCGGCGGGCGACAAAGAGCGTTCATTCGGCGGTGTATAGGCTGAGCGATTTCACATCCGTGTCGAGCGCAGGGGACTGCGTATCGTCGGAATCGTAGAACTCCATCAAGTCTTCGTCGGCGCTGAAGACCATAAGAGATTTCACGTCCGTGTCGGGAGCTGCGAGTTGCGAGTCGTCAGGCTCATACACGTTCTCAGGCTCATACACGTTCTCAGGCTCGTATACGTTCACAGGCTCGTACACGTCCTGAGGTTTCTCGTCGGCGGCGAAGAGCTTGAGAGATTTCACATCTTCATTGAGCACGAGAGACTGCTCTTTATCGAGCACAAGAGGCTGCTGCTCATCAGACCTTTACACTTCCCGCAATTTTTCGTCGTCGCTGAAGAGCTTGAGCGTTTTCACGGACGTGTTGGGCGAGAGATGAACGGGGATGTCAGGGGTGTGCGCCTGCATGAGTTTCTCGTCGGTCTCGATGATAATCTTCTCCGCGTCCGACGTGTTCGAGGGGCGCGAGAAGTAATAGCCCTGACCATATTCGCAGCGCAGGTCGCGCAGGATTTTAAGCTGCTCCTTCGTCTCGACGCCCTCCGCGACCACGTCCATGCCCAGCACCTGAGCGAGCATCACTATCGTGCGGACGATCTCGACGTTCTCCGAGTTGTCCGCAAGGCGCGTGACGAAGGTGCGGTCAATCTTGAGCGTGTCTATGGGGAAGCGGTGCAGGTAACTC
>DASQLL010000018.1:0-5117 GCA_035630035.1 Pyrinomonadaceae bacterium
CTGCGCGCCGCGCCGAAGCCGACGCTCGCGGTCGCCGAATCGCTCGCCGGACAGGCCGCGCGCACGACCTTCCGCATCTTCAAAAACAACTGCCACGCGCTCCCTTGGATCGAGCAGGGCGCGGAACTAGACGCCGCGACCGACGGCGCGCGCGCAGACCTCCTGCGCTCTTGGAACGTCTACCGCGACGGCCTCCGCTCAAGGCGCTCCGCCACGCGCGCCGAGGCCGACTGGCATCAGGTCTTAAACGACTTCCGCCGCCACGTCGCAGACCTCAACCGACGCATCGCCGCATACAACCTCAAAGCCCCCTCCGCCTCCTTCCGCCGCTCGCCCCTCGACGCCGAGCGCGAGATAGGCAAGGTCATGCGCTACGAGTGAGCGCGTGCGCCCGCCGCAGTAGCCATCCGTGTTGCCCGTGGCTATACTGAATCCACTTTCAAGAATGGCCGCCCGCAAAGCGGAGCGGATATTTTATGAGCGAGAAAGCGAGCATTAGGCCGTTTGTTTACTCCGTGGTCGAAGACGACGGCGAGAATGTGACCATTGAAGTTTCGGAAGAGGATTACCGGCTCGATCTGGAAGCCGGGATGACCGAAGACGAGACCCTCAAACCCGGTCGCTATAAAATGCGGCGCGGCGGATTCCTCGCGCGCCACCCGGAGTTCAAGGTGGAAGATAAAAAGAGAGCCTGACGACGTTTGCGTCAGGTCAGTGGATTCTCAACGGACGATGGAATGCCGGAAGACGGAGGAGAAGGCGTTTGACGGACGAGCTTCTTGAGTGGCGGCGCGAGTTTCCGATTCTCGAAAAGACCGCTTACCTTATCTCGCACAGCCTCGGCGCGATGCCGCGCGAGACGTTCGAGCGCGTGCGCGATTACGCAGAGGCGTGGGCGACGCGAGGCGTGCGCGCGTGGGCCGAAGGGTGGTGGGACATGCCCCTGACGGTCGGCGACGAGGTCGGACGCATCATCGGCGCTGAACGCGGCACGGTCGTCATGCACCAGAACGTCTCTGTCTGCCAGTCCGTCATACTCTCCTGCTTCGACACGACGCCGGAGACGCGCCGCAACAAGATCGTCTATTCGGAGCTTGAGTTCCCTTCCGTCATGTACGCCTACGAAGCGCACGCGCGCGACGGGCGTTTCCGCATCGAGAAGATTAAATCCGACGACGGCATCACGGCCCCGCTCGAACCTCTGCTGGCGGCGATTGATGAAGAGACGCTGCTCGTGCCCGTCTCGCACGTGCTGTTCAAGAGCGCGTTCCTTCAAGACGCCCGCGCAATCGTCGAGCGCGCGCACGAGGTCGGCGCGCTCGTAGTGCTGGACACGTACCAGTCGGCGGGCACGGTGCCTTTCAGCGTGAAGGAGTTGGATGTTGACTTCGCGACGGGCGGCTCGGTCAAGTGGCTCTGCGGCGGCCCCGGCGCGGGCTACCTCTACGTCGCGCCGCGCCTGCAACAGAAGCTTGAGCCGAAGGTGACGGGATGGATGGCGCACGAAGCGCCCTTCGCGTTCGAGGACGCGCCGATACGCTACTCTGAAGGCGCGGCGCGCTTCCTCCACGGCTCGCCCGCTATCCCCGCGCTCTACGCCGCAGAGTCCGGCTACAAAATCATCAACCGCATCGGCGTCGAGAAGATTCGCGCGAAGAGCATCCGTCAGACGCAGAAGCTAATAGAGCTTGCGGAGGAAGCGGGCTTCGGCGTCACAAGCCCGCGCAACCCTGAAAGGCGTGGAGGCACGATCACCGTCGCCGCCCCGCACGCGCCCGCCGTCACGCGCGAGTTGATACGCCGCGAGATAATCGTTGACTACCGCCCCGGCGCAGGCATACGCATCTCGCCGCACTTCTACACGAAGGACGAAGAGCTGGAGCAGGTCATACGCGAGATGCGAGACATAACGGACACGCGCGCCTATGCGAAGCACGAGGCGGCGGGAGCAGCATTTTAGAAAGGATGAAGGACGAAGGATGAAGGATGAAAGCACTCCAGAAATGGACGGCGGCTTCACTTCTTCCTCTTCATCCTTCATCCTTCATCCTTCATCCTTATGAAAGACTACGGCGGCGGTGCGCCGCTCTCATACAACAAATATCTGCGCGTGCGCGAGCTTGTCGGTTTGCAGGAGTGCCTGTCCGATCCCGTGCATCACGACGAGCTGCTTTTCATCACGATCCATCAGGCTTACGAGCTTTGGTTCAAGCAGATTCTTCACGAGATTGACGCCGCCGCCCGCGCGATGAGCGAAGACCGCGCTCCGTCGGCGGCGCGTGCGCTCGCCCGCGTGGTCGAGATCGAAAAGCTGCTCGTCACGCAGATTCACATACTTGAGACGATGACGCCGATCAACTTCCTCGGCTTCCGCGACCAACTCAACCCCGCGAGCGGCTTCCAGTCAATGCAGTTTCGCGAGATCGAGTTCGCGTCGGGACTCAAAGACGAAGCCGTCCTCAGCGCCTTTCGTGAAGACGAGTTCGCCTCGCAGCGCCTCGCAGCGCGCAACGACGCGCCGACGCTCGGCGAAGCCTTTTTCGCTCTGCTCGCGCGCTGCGGTCTCGACGCGCCGCCCGACGACGCTTCACTTTCGGAAGAAGAGCGGCGCAAACGTTACGGCAAGCGCGTCCGCGCCGCGCTCGAAGTTGTGACGCACTTCGAGACGCGTTACGAAGAGTTCCAACTGTCGGAAGCCCTTATCGCGCACGACGAATTTTTTTCGCTGTGGCGCTACCATCACGTTAAGATGGTCGAGCGCATGCTGGGCACAAAGAAAGGCACGGGCGGCAGCGAGGGCGTAGGCTACTTGAGGACGACGCTCGACAAGAAATTCTTTCCCGAACTCTGGGAAGCGCGCACACACCTCGACAGCAAACACGGCGAAGCTGGCTGCCCCTTCACGGGCCACACCTAAACTTTCGATTGCCTATGAGCGAAGAGCGCAGGAGAGCCGAACGTGTAAAAGTGAATCTTCCGGCACGTTGGGAGGCCGCCGCCGCGCGTGAGCGCGGGACGGTGAGCGACATCAGCGTGACCGGATGTTTCCTGCTCACGGGCGGGGAGACCGCGCCGGGCGAGGCCGTGCAAGTCGCGCTTGAGCTGCCCAAAGGCAGGACTATAGAGTTGCGCGGCGAGGTCGTCTATCTCACCGAAGAGATCGGCTTCGCAGTGCGCTTCACGAGCGAAGATGCGGGCCGAACACAACTCGTAAAACTCCTCAACCTGATAATCAGCAAGCGACGCGCCGGTGCGTCGGCGGAAGGGCAGTCGCAGTAAGATAAAGCCAACGGGATAGTCGTTAGATTGGAGAGAGAGTTATGTCAAGGCATGTTCAGTTCGTTACGGACGGCGAAGGCAACAAGACAGCGGTGATTCTCCCGATTGATGAGT
Source organism: Pyrinomonadaceae bacterium (assembly GCA_035630035.1). GTDB lineage: Bacteria > Acidobacteriota > Blastocatellia > Pyrinomonadales > Pyrinomonadaceae > QHXN01. The sequence continues at coordinate 3,394 of DASQLL010000018.1, forward strand.
ACGAGGAGATGCTTGAGGACTTGCACATGGGCCAAGTCGCACGCGAGAGCAAAGACGAGCCGAGCCGCCCGTTCGCCGATCTGGTCGAGGAACTGCACGCCAACGAAGCGAATTACTAACAAAACTAAATCTTAAAGAAATGCACACCGAGTTCCCCGAACGATTCCAGATGGCGGACTACTTCCTCTACCACAACCTTGAGGAAGGACGCGAGAACAAGACGTGTCTCTACTACCGCGACGAGACTTTCACATACGCGGACGCGGCGCGCATGTCGAACCGCGCCGGGAATGCGCTACGCGAGTTGGGCTTGCGCGTCGAAGACCGCGTGCTTATAGCATTGCCGGATTGCCCGGAGTTCGTGTGGACTTGGTTCGGGACGAATCGCGCGGGCGGCGTCATCACGATGGTCAACCCGCTGCTGCCGTCGGACGACTATCGCTACTATCTTGAGTACACGCGCGCGCGCGTCGCGGTCATACACGAATCGCTGCTTGAGAACTTCGCCGCGGCGGCTGAGGGCGCGAGACATTTAGAGAACGTGCTTGTCGTGGGCCGCGAGAGCGGCACGTTTCACTCGTTCGCGGAAGCTCTCGCCGCGCAGTCTGATGAATTGACTCCGGCAGACACGCACCGCGACGACATCGCAATCTGGCTCTTCACTTCCGGCTCGACCGGACACCCGAAGGGCGCGGTTCACCTGCAACACGATCTGCCTTTCAACACCGAGCATTACGCGAAGGGCGTGCTGGGCGTCGGCGAGAACGACCTGACCGTCTCCGTCCCTAAGCTCTTCTTCGGCTACGCCACGGGGACGAATCTCCTCTTCCCCTTTGCAGTCGGCGGCGCGACCGCGCTCTTTTCCGAAAGGTCAACGCCCGAAAAGTTGTTCGAGGTCATCGAGCGATACCGCCCGACGATCCTGACGAGCGTGCCCACGATGATAGGCGGCATGCTCAACTTGGAGGGCGCAGGCGCGCGCGATTTGTCTTCGCTCCGCATGTGTCTCTCGGCGGGCGAGGCGCTCCCCGTAGAGCTTTACCGTCGCTGGGTCGAGACGTTCGGCGTGGAGATTTATGACGGCATCGGCTCGGCGGAGATGTTCCACATCTACATCACGAACCGTCCCGGCGACGTAAAGCCCGGCAGTCTGGGCCGCATCGTCGAGGGTTACGAGGCAGAGATCGTTGACGCCGAAGGGCGCAGCGTCCCCACGGGCGAGATGGGCACGCTGCGCGTCAAGGGCGACTCCGCCGCGCTCTGCTACTGGCAGGCGCACGAGAAATCCAAAGCCACCTTCGCGGGCGACTGGTGCACGACCGGCGACCAGTTCCACGCCGACGAAGAAGGCTACTTCTGGTATCACGGACGGACGGACGACATGCTCAAAGTCTCCGGCGTCTTCGTCGCGCCCGCGGAGATTGAGAACTGCCTGCTTGAGCATGAGGCCGTGCTTGAAGCCGCGGTCGTCGGCCACGACGCGGGCGATCAGTTGGTCAAGCCCAAAGCCTTCATCGTCCTGCGCGAAGGCCATGCGCCGGGCGAAGAGTTGGCGCAAGGAATCAAAGAGTTCGTCAAGTCGCGCCTCGCGCTCTACAAGTACCCGCGCTGGGTCGAGTTCGTCGCGTCGCTTCCGAAAAACGACCGGGGGAAGATAGACAGGAAAGCGCTCAAGAGTTCGTAGGACTTTCCCCCGCCGCGTTGCGAGGCTTTAAGGCCGACCT
>DASQLL010000019.1:0-3570 GCA_035630035.1 Pyrinomonadaceae bacterium
TCTCCCTCAGCTCATCCGTAAACTCGACGCGCGCCTCGCCGTCGCGGTAGCGTATGAGGCCGTAGGGCACTGTCTCGCCTAGCACGTCCTCTACGAGCAGGCAGTATGCTGCGAGCTGCGCGACGTGCGAGTCGTATGGACGCCCGCCCGCGGGGGACGCGGCAGATTTTATCTCGACGGGAACAATGCCGCCGTCCGTCTCGATTAAGTAGTCCGGCCTCCCGACGAGTCCGAGCGCTTTTGAGAGCAGAGGCCTCTCCTGTCTGACGCCTTCCGCGCCGACGACCGTCGGTGCAAGACGCCCCACAGGTTTTCCCGCGTCGTTATACAAAACCTTCCCCGCGGGCAAGCCCGAACGCGCCGCCTCGCGCCCCGCCGCCACGCGCGCAAGGGCCGCGGCCAGAACGAGCAGGCACAGCAAGACTACGAGCCAGATCATCCGCGCCACCACGAGAGAAGGATAAGGACTGCGAGGGCGACTGATAGGAGCGCGCAGACAACTGACACGCGCCGCAGACGCCTCGCGCGCGCGACTCGCTGCCCGTGCCCTTCGTGCCAGAGGCGACCTGCTTCGCGCGCCGCACTACCACGCGTAGGCTCTTGCCCTGTCTGCCTGAGCCACCATGCGCGCGCGCAGAAGACGTACTCGCTCATCCCCGATGCGCGTATGGTTTTTCGCCGCATGCTCTCTCTCATCGTCAAATCTTTCAGGAAATGTTCCGCGAGATAGTAACGCATCGTGCCTGTTAGTGTAACGCCGCTTCCGCCGCGCTGGCCCCATCCCCGGCACGAAGCGGCGTGCGTGTCTCGAAGAGAACGCGGGAGCGATTGAAATCAAACTGACTCAGGCCGATCAGGAGCGCATTGAAGAAGCCTTGCGCGGCGAGATGGTCGCGGGCGAGCGCTATCCCGCGCTCGCGATGAAGGGCGTCAACCGCTGACAACTTTCAAAAGGCTTACGCAGAAACCGCGCGCGTAAGAAAACAGAAGCGGCGCGCTCTTCATCTATAGAGCGCGCCGCTCCCACGTTGTGGACACAGTTGCGAGGCCCGGAGCCGCGCTGTTTTGAGCGAAGGTGAGGTCAGCCCTCGGAAGCTTTCACCTACGGCAAAAACTTCCGAGGCGTCCTCAAACCGTCGCCGCCGATGTTAGACCGTGCGACGGCCCGTCAAGAGGTTGATCACGAAGATCACCAGCGCAACGACGAGCAGAAGGTGAATCAATCCGCCGCCGACGCCCCCGACCAAACCGAGAAGCCAAAGCACGAGCAGAACCACAAGAATCGTCCAAAGCATTTTTCAAATCCTCCCTTTGATTTAGAGCCTCAAGTTTAACCACCCCGAAACCACCGGTCGGCTTCAGAGATGGCAACGGGCGTGCCAGCTAACGGGGCGCTCGACCTCGAAATGAGCAAGTGTTGATGCTGCATACTTTACACGGACTGACGAATCCACGTGCGCGCAAAAACACGTGCGACGGCCTGCTCGGTCTGTACTGATAGTAACCACGCAAGCCGTCGCGTGTTTAGTTTCGTATCAGTACGGTCTCCTTGATTTCGGAATTTCCAAACTCGGTGACATTTCCGCACATATCGAGTCGCTGGAGATGATGTAAGTTCTGGCGGAAGACTATCCACCCTCAGTGTTTAAGCATCTCGTAAATCCCTCTTGACTTTTTCCCGCGCTGTAATAGAGTTACACCCTACCGTTATTCAGATATTCACAAACACGCTGAGGGGCGGGGCCGCTCCGGCCCGCCTCGTGAGGTTTTTTCAATGTCATCTCGACGCGACTTCCTAAAGGCTGCGGGCGTGGCCGCGGGCGCGCTGGCTATCCCCGCATGGGTATACGAGGCGGAGGCGTGGGCCGATGTGGTTGTGGACAAGATGCGCCTGGCCGATGTGGCGCTCTCCACAGCCAAGCGCTTGGGCGCCGTCTACTCCGACATACGCATCAACCGTTACCGCTTCGAGTCGGTCTCGACGCGCGAGCGGCAGGTGCAGAACGTCTCGCGCACACAGAGCTTCGGCTTTGGTGTGAGGGTTCTGTACAAGGGGACGTGGGGGTTCGCGGCGAGCCGTGAGGTGACAGCAGAAGAGGTGCGCCGCGTCACGCGGGACGCCGTCGAGATCGCGCGCGCCAACGCCGCGTTCCAGCGAAAGCCCATCCGCCTCGTCCCCACGCCAAAGGTTGTAGCCAAGTGGAAGAGCGCTTTCGAGCGCGACCCGTTCGACGTGCCGCTCGACGAGAAGATTCAGTTCCTCCTGAAACTCAACGAGACGGCGATGAAGACCAAAGGCGTCTCGTTCGTCAACTCCTCGATGGCGTGGGTGAACGAACAGAAATTCCTCGCCACCTCGGACGGCTCGCGCATCGAGCAGTACATCATCCGCGGCAGCCCAGACTTCACCGTCACAGCCGTCGGCGGCGGCGACTTCCAGACGCGCGACGCTTTAGGCGGGCCGCAGGCCATTGGCTACGAGTACATGGAAAAGTACCCCTGGCTTACGGAGGCCGAGGCCGCGGGGGCCGAGGCCGTCGCAAAGCTCACGGCCAAGTCTGTCGAGCCGGGCCGCTACGACCTCGTGCTACACCCGTCGCACCTGTTCCTGACCATACACGAGTCGGTCGGCCACTCGACCGAACTCGACCGCGCGCTACTGTGGGAGGCCAACTACGCGGGCACGAGTTTCCTCACGCCCGACAAGACGGGGAAGCTTCAGTTCGGCTCGAAGATCGTCAACTTCTTCGCAGACCGCACGCAGCCGTCTGGATTAGCGACCGTCGGCTACGACGACGAGGGCGTGCCGGGGCAGAAGTGGTACTTGGTGAAAGACGGCGTGTTCGTGGACTGGCAGACGACGCGCGACCTCGCGCCGCTCATCGGGCGCGATAAGTCCTACGGTTGCCTGCACGCGCAGAGCTGGTCGGACGTGCCGTTCCCGCGCATGCCAAACGTGTCGCTTGAGCCGGCGAAGGAGAACGTGTCGCTCGACGATCTGTTGGGCGGGGTCGAGAACGGCATCATGATAAACGGGCGCGGCAGCTACTCGATTGACCAGCAGCGCTACAACTTCCAGTTTGGCGGGCAGACCTTCTGGGAGATAAAGAAGGGGAAGATCGTCGGGATGCTGCGCGACGTGGCCTACCAGTCGCGCACGACCGACTTCTGGGGCGCGTGCGACGCGCTGGGCGGGCAGGCGACATACCAGCTCGGCGGCAGCTTCAACGACGGCAAGGGCGAGCCGGGCCAGTCAAACGCCGTCTCGCATGGCTGCCCCATCGCGCGCTTCCGCGACATCAGCGTTCTGAACACGCGACGCTCGTAGAGGGTTTTACGTAGCACCAAATTACTTTTAAGTTGAGCGTATGAAATCTAAGATTCACCGCGGAGGCGCAGAGGACGCAGAGGTTACGCAGAGGCTTGAACCCCTGCGGACGACGTTGAGTGAAAGCGTCAACTCTCTGCGCCCCCTCGGCGTCCTCTGCGCCTCCGCGGTGAGTCCGACCATCACAATGCTCAAGGGTAAAGTCACCTAACACCTCTGTCGAGGAACGAACATGCTACTCA